>JAUVJO010000001.1 GCA_030592345.1 Deltaproteobacteria bacterium | reverse complement strand
TTAAGTTCATTGAGATTGCCAGCGAACATCAAGTGTTTAGCAAAGAAACAATGATGGACGCGAACTGTAATGTTTTCAAGCCGTCAGGCGCAACCATAGCGCTCATATCCGTAACGTCATGACAACAACTTCCATTCGAATGGATGGACAAGAAATCCCACATTTCTCGCCAGTCTGAAGGGATTGCCCAACACTTTGAAGCGCAGGATATGTTCATGCAAATCATGTTGCTTGACAGGTGGTTCGTCTAGGGCAACTGTAAGATAGTATTGGCCGGAAGCCAAAAATTGGGCAGGAATGAACAACTGAGCGTGATAAGTCCCTGCTTCAAAAGGGCCTTGAATTGAGTCATAATCTTGCGATGTTGTTGAGAATAGTGGGACACCATCGAACAGTGAAACAACCACGGCAACTCTGAATCTGGTGAACCTGCGTGTGCAACGAAACACTATACGAACTTTGATCGGAGATAACACATCGAATTCTGAAGCGATTTTATCATTGCCATTTCTCAATTCTATAGAGGAGACATAGGCTTTTATTGTTTCATGAGGTTCTTCGAAAACCACCTGCCCATTTATCGCCGACAAACCCGAAGCGAGATAGGCCTGAACTGTATTTTTTGCATCGTCGATCGTGCTAACACGACCGTTATCTATCCAAATAGCAGTGCCACACAATTTGACAATTGAAGTCATGTTATGACTTACAAGGGCCACAGTCCGTCCCTCTTTGCCAATTTTCCCCATCTTTCCCAGGCACTTACGTTGAAAATCAGCATCCCCCACCGCCAATACCTCGTCCACCAGCAAAATTTCCGGCTCCAGGTGGGCGGCCACGGCAAAGGCCAAGCGCATGTACATGCCGCTGGAGTAACGCTTGACCGGGGTGTCTATGAATTTTTCGATCTCCGCAAAGTCCACGATTTCGTCAAACTTGCCGTCGATTTCAGTCTTGCGCATGCCAAGGATTGCCCCGTTCAAGTAGATATTCTCACGCCCTGTTAGCTCCGGATGAAAGCCAGTACCCACCTCCAGCAAGGACCCCACTCGTCCATTGATCACAGCCAGCCCGTTTGTCGGCTCTGTGATGCGGGAGAGGATCTTAAGGAGTGTGCTCTTGCCGGCTCCGTTGCGGCCGATGATACCCACCACCTCACCTTGTTTGACCTCAAAGGAAACGTCCTTTATCGCCCAGATCATTTCTTCCTCAGATGGCCCATGCAGTGTGCTGCGCAGATAGGCGAAGGGGGATGCTAGCAGATTCCCGATCCGTTCACGCAGGGTGTTTACTTGGTTCTCTCGGGCGCCAATACGGTAGCGCTTGCTCAGGTTTTCAACTTGGATGGCAATCTGAGACATGTTCTCAAATCCTTAATTCTAAATCCCAATTTCTAAATTCTGAATCAGAGAAGATCCACAATCGTCCTCTCAGTCCTCCGGAAGACAAAAGCACCGGATATAACTAAGAGCACGACAAAGCCCATAGGTACCAACATCAGCAAGTCGGGCGCATGCCCCTTGCCTAGCAAGGCCCAACGGAAGCCCTCGATTACCCAATACATAGGATTAAGCTGATAGAGTACCTGCCAACGCTCTGGAATAAGTTTGGCCGTGTACGCCACCGGTGTAGCGTACATCCAGACCTGAATGCCATACGTGATGGCAAATTGAAGGTCCCGGAAGCGCACGGCCAGAGTAGCACCCCACAGACCCACGCCAAGGGCAGTAGCAGTGCCCATCAAGATATACAGAGGCAGGGTCAGCACTACCAGATCAGGGACAAAGCCGTAATAGGCCATCATGCCAAACAAGACTATGAAAGAGACGAAAAGATCCAGCAGACCGGAGAGCACCGCTGAAAGGGGAACCACGAGGCGAGGGAAATAGACCTTTGATATCACATGCATTTGACTGACAAGGCTACCCACCGATTGAGAAGCAGCACCGGCGAAATAGGTCCAGGGCAATAGGGCCGTATAGGTGAAAACAGGATATGGCAATCCATCTGATGGCAGTTTAGCCAACGCACCAAAGATCACGCTGAAAATCACCATGTGGATTAGAGGCCTAATAATAATCCAGAGTGGCCCCAGGGCCATCTGGCGATAGCGTCCCTTAATATCCCGTGAGGTCAGGAACCACAGCAACTCCCGGTATTCCCACACGTCGTGCAGAGCCAATTTGCCCCACCCCCTGGTGCGCTGAATCACCAGGTTAGGTTTCGAAGCCGTCTGAAATTGCAAAATGGGGCCTTGAAGCCATCTATGATAGCCTCCCGGAAGGTCTTGTAACCCTGTTTATTTGTACCAATGCGGTAGCGCTTGGAGAGGTTTTCGACTTTTATGACAGTTTCACTCATCAGCTTTGTGGTTGTGAAAGGTGAAAGGTGAAAGGTTAAAGGTGAAAGGTTAAAAGTGGAGAAAACAACGTCCATGAAATTATAACTTTCATCTGCACAGAATAAGACAATTGATTAATATTTCGATAAATAGGGGAGGGTAGCGCCTGGGTAAATCGACCTGAAGTTACAGGGCTTCGCCCCTTGGGTTACATAGAGAAGCCATCCAGATTTCCTTTGAAATTTCGCTACTTATCTTATTTTGACTCTGATGTAAAGACATTATTGCCCTGTCTCTGATTTTTTCTGCCACGGATGAATGCGCATGTAGCATAGCGCAAGGCGGGTGTTTTTTTGGCACGGATGACACGGTTTTGGGATTTCCGCTCGCTTTTGCCGTTCAAGATGTCCATCTTGGAGATTCTGGATGAGTTGGTTTCATCTTACAAGATTCGTCAGTCCTTGAAAATGTTGAGACATCTCACGACAAATTCTTCGATTTCCACCTTCTCTTTGATATAGACTTCCAGAAAATGATTTTGGGCTGCGTTATCGGTCGAAATCCTCGACGACGTACTGTCAGTACGCTTTACTCGGATTTCTCCCTCTGGCCTTGCCAAAATCATTTTCTGAAACTCTATAGGTACTGGTCAGAAGTGAGTTCTCGTAACCTATTGAAATCATTGACACTGAAAAATGGGGCATGAAACTGCCGGAATTAATGATTTCAAGCACTTAGCAAACTAAACTGTAACTTCTCAAAAAGTCCGGGTACGCTTGAGGTTATGACAACAAGCCTCCGGGCAAGGTGAACCGCTGAACTTCGGCCTCCAATGCCTTAAGTAGCTGACTGGTTAGGTATCAATTGAAATGGCTGGATGCCTACGTTCAGCGGTTCACCTTGCCCTACGTAGCAACATATTAGCGGTTATCGGGAGATTACCCGGACTTTTTGAGAAGTTACACTAAACTTCGTAGATTGGAGAGAACTCACTACTGTCCAGATAGGTACATGAAAGGTAGGATCTTCTGCCGGATGCTTATGGTAAAGACCGCCTTCACCATCGACCCCATAAGCTCAATCGTTTCCAAAATCAAAGCCATGTTCAGTCCAATTTCAAGTTTCAAGCCGTAAACGGCAACGTAAATACTAAAGACCATGTCCAGAGATTGCAAGAAAATGAGGGCATCTTTCATTATAAACAAAAAGTAGTTGACACTCTTCATCGTCATTTCGAGGAGTGAAACGAGGAGAAATCTTATAACCCAAACGCATAAAGATTTCTCGTTTCGCTCGTAATGACAAAAAAAATGTAAACGGGAAAATGAAGGATGCCTATTTTTTGTCGGGCCCTTAGATTGACTTCCGTCAAGTTTCGAACTATAGGACTCAGGGGTTTCGGCCCAATTGAAATAGTTGATCTGGAGAATAGATGTGAAAGTGGTTAGTATTGTTGGTGCTCGTCCTCAGTTTATCAAGGCTGCTCCAGTGAGCCGGTCCTTGCGACAGGAGCATATCGAAGTGTTTGTGAATACCGGTCAGCATTATGATGATGATATGTCAGCAATTTTCTTTCACGAGCTTGATCTTCCTCAACCCGATTATAATCTCGGCATAGGCTCAGGCTCTCATGGCTGGCAAACCGGGCAAATGTTGGTCCAAATTGAAGAAGTGTTGCTTATTGAGCAGCCGGACTGGGTGCTGGTTTATGGCGATACGAACTCAACGCTGGCCGGGGCGCTTGCCGCGGTGAAGCTCCACACTCCTATAGCCCATGTTGAGGCCGGGCTCCGCTCTTTCAACCGAGAGATGCCAGAGGAGCACAACCGAGTGCTGACCGATCATTGCTCTGATTTGCTTTTTTGTCCTACTGAGACGGCTGTGAATTGGCTGGCGCAGGAAGGGATTACCAAAGGGGTCCATTTGGTGGGTGATGTGATGTTTGACGCCGTGTTGTACAATATCGAGCTGGCCCGCAAGCGTTCCATTCTGGCCGATTTAGGGCTCCAGCCAAAGGGCTACGTGCTGGCCACGTTGCACCGGCCTTACAATACTGATGTGCCACAACGCCTGCGAAACGTTCTAAGGGCATTTGCAGATATTGGAGAGCAAGTCGTATTGCCGGTGCATCCGCGCACCCGCAAACAGATGACAAAGTTTGGTCTTGATGAGGCGTTCACCTGCCAGGGTTCCAACTTGCGACTCATTGAACCGGTTGGCTATTTGGATATGCTTATGTTAGAACACAACTCCAAGCTCATTTTGACCGACTCCGGGGGCGTGCAGAAAGAAGCCTACTTCCTGGCAGTACCGTGCGTTACTCTGCGACCGGAAACGGAATGGGTGGAGACGGTGCGAGCTGGCTGGAACCTGGTTGTGGATGCCGATCGAGAGAGCATTCTTCGGGCGGCCAATGGTCATAGCTGGCCAACGGGGGCTCCTGAGCCCGTGTTTGGCGACGGCCATGCGGCCGAAAAGATTGTGCATGTGTTTAGCATCAGCAAAAAGGGGTGATAATAGCTGTAATGGTAGGAGATAAGCGCATAGGGGTCGTTGTGCCGGCATATAATGAAGAAAAACTTGTCGGACGCGTGATTGAGACAATGCCCGATTTCGTGGATCGTATTTATGTGGTCGACGATTGCAGCCACGACGCAACGTGTGACCAGGTGCGATCCTACTTGAATCGGCCATCGATGAACGGACGTCTGGAATTGATACAACAGACAACAAATCGTGGGGTTGGGGCGACTATCGTTACCGGCTATCAGAAAGCCATCAAAGATGGCATAGACGTGGTGGCAGTAATGGCCGGCGATGCCCAGATGGATCCGGCGGATCTGAGTCGGGTTGTGCAGCCGGTCGCCACTGGAAAGGCAGACTACGTTAAAGGTAACAGGCTCTTTACTGGTGAGGCATGGCGCATGATACCCAGGTGTCGTTATCTGGGCAATGCTCTTCTCTCACTGTTGACCAAGATTGCGTCAGGATATTGGCATGTGGCGGATTCACAGACGGGCTATACAGCTATCTCCAGTGAGGCCATTCGGTTGTTACCCCTGGACAAGATCTATCCACGTTACGGTTATCCCAACCACTTGCTGGTAATGTTGAATGTGTTCGATTTGCGCGTTAAAGATGTTCCGATTCGTCCAATATATAGCATTGGCGAACGTTCTGGTATTAGATTATGGAACGTGATTCCGCGCCTGTCATGGTTGCTGATTAAGTATTTTTTTTGGCGGCTCATAGAAAAATACATTATTCGAGATTTCCACCCGCTGGTATTTTTCTATTTATTGGGGCTTATTCTGCTTCCAGTCGGGCTTGTATCCGGCTTGTGTTTGTCTTGCTACCGTTTTTTCATTGGGCCGGTAGCTGCTACCAGTGCCTTGTTCGCTGTTTTTCTTTTCGTCTCAGGCTTGCAATCTTTGTTTTTTGCCATGTGGTTTGACATGGAATATAATAAAGACCTGAAGGTTCAATAATCGTGCGTGTCTTAGTTGATGTGGGGCATCCGGGGCATGTCCATTTCTACAAGCATGTTATCTGGCGCTTGCAGGAGTGTGGTCATGATGTCCTGATTTCGGCTCGGGATAAAGATGTTACACTAGGCTTACTGGATCACTATGGTTTCCCTTACCGAATTCTGTCGTCAATGGGAGATGGCCTTTGTAGCCTTTCCAGGGAGTTTTTGCAGCGAGAATGGGCATTGCTCCGGCTGATCAGGGAGTTTAAGCCTGACATTGTTACAGAGGTTGGTGGGCTATTCATCGCCCTTGTATGTCGATTAATGAAAAGACCTTCGATTGTATTTACAGATAGCGAACCCGTCCCTTTGGATAAATACTTGACCTACCCCTTTGCCAGCATCATCTGTACGCCTGATTGCTTTTTGCGTGATATAGGCAGTCTCCACGTTCGTTATGCGGGCTACCATGAACTTGCGTATCTGCACCCCGAGTATTTTCAGCCAGACCCAACCGTATTGGACGAACTTGGTGTTTCTAAAGATGAACCTTTCATCGTACTCCGCTTTGTGGCCTGGAAAGCTGGCCATGACTTAGGCCAATACGGCTTCTCTATCGAAGTCAAGCGAAAGATCCTGCAGATATTGAGTCGCTATGGAAGAGTTTTCATCACCTCAGAGACATGCCTGCCTGAGGAATTTGAGCCTTATCGTATCAATCTCCCGCCTCATAGAATGCACGATATCCTGTATTACGCTCGTCTTTTCATGGGTGATGGGGCAACAATGGCCACAGAGGCTGGTATACTGGGCACGCCTGCGGTGCGCTCGTCATCGCTTGCGCTTAACATGGGTAACTTTGTGGAGTTGATGCACCGTTACGGATTGGTATATTCATACTACAGCCCGATTGACGCACTCCAACAGGCGGTGTCTCTACTCGAACAGGGCGATGCCAAATCTGAATGGGGAGGGCGCAGGGAGAGGCTGTTGGCAGAGAAGATTGATGTGACGCGTTTTGTTTGCGATATGTTGGAGCACTACTCGACCACCTGACAATGAGTGGTGAGAATAGTGAGGTGTTTGAGCAATGAATTTCCCGGCAGCAAGCTATAGGTTTTCAGAAATAAATTTGTTATTGGTCGAAATCCTCGACAACATACTCTCACGTATGCCTTACTCGTATTTCTCCCTCTGGCCTTGTGAAAATAATTATCTGAAAACCTATACAAGAAAGAAGGAAACTCAAAAGTCTCAACGTGATAAATCCTGGCGCACCTCTTGTCTATAGGATGTGTTGTCATTGATGAGCTAAGATGAGCGCGATTCGTGTTTTACACTGTCCTAAAAACGTAGGCGCAAATCCCCAACGCCTGGCGCATTGCGAGCGTGAACTGGGGTTAGAGAGCATCTCGGTTGCCCTTAAGCAGACCTACCTCAAGTACGCGACCGACGAATTACTGTTCCGGCCGGGTGCTCCTTGGTATTACGGCGAGTTCAGGCGTTGGCGTTTGCTGGGGCGAGCGATACGTAGCTTTGACATCGTGCATTTCAATTTCGGTCAGACGATTATGCCGGCGTATTATCCTAATCTTAGTCAGTCTATGATCAGCTCCGGACTTGAGTATCCGTGGTTTTACTACCGGGCCTACAATGTGTATGCGCGATGTTTACATATGCGTGATCTGTCGTTGCTGAAGCGAGCAGGTAAAGGCATTGTCGTAACCTATCAGGGAGATGATGCACGCCAGGGGGATTTTTGTCGAGCCAATTTTCAGATTACCCACGCAAATGAAGTAGAGCCATTTTACTATTCAGCAGATTCGGATGCGCACAAGCGAAGAGATATAGAAAGATTCGCCCGTTATGCTGACCGAATCTACGCGACCGGTCCGGACCTGCTGCGTGTTTTGCCCGAAAGGGCCGAGTTTTTCCCTGTCAGCAGAAATCCTCGCGAATGGATTCCTGCAACGACGAAGAAGGAGCTATCAGAACGACTCACGGTGTTGCACGCCCCGAGCCATCGCAGAGTCAAGGGGACGCAGTACGTACTGGAGGCGGTGAAACGTTTGCAGGAGCAAGACCGGCTGGACTTTGAGTTCATCCTGGTAGAGGGGACGTCTCACGAAGAGGCCAAGCGAATATATGATCGAGCAGACTTGTTGGTTGACCAACTTCTGGTCGGTTGGTATGGTGGCTTGGCGGTCGAGTTCATGGCCCTGGGTAAGCCGGTTATTTGCTATCTACGAGACGATGATCTGAAGTTCATCCCGGAGCAGATGCGGTTGAGTTTGCCGGTGATCAATGCGACCCCTGACACAATATACGCAGTGCTGAAGGAATGGCTGACAACGCGTCGTAATGAATTGCCCAAGCTTGGTCAGCGTGGTCGCAGCTATATGGAAAGGTGGCACGACCAGGCGAAAATTGCAGCCCGCCTGAAGTCGGCGTATGAATCCATCATGGCGTCAAAGCAGCAAGGTAGTACAGCCTAATGTGTGGTATCTACGGCATCTGGCATCTTGATGGCAAACCGGTCGACCTTTCGGCCGTCCAAGCGGCGACCACGATTTTGCGTCATCGTGGCCCAGACGATGAAGGCTATCTGCTTATCAATACGCAGAGCGGGAAGACGGTGCATTGTGGCGGTAAGGACACCAATCCGCAACTTGGTTTACCCAACATCGGCCAATTCTTTGGTGAACACTTTGATTTTGTGCTGGGCTTTCGTCGCTTGGCGATTCTGGACCTTTCCACTGCAGGTCATCAGCCTATGGCTAGCACCGATAGGCGTTTCTGGATTATCCACAATGGCGAAGTTTATAACTACCTGGAATTACGCGCCGAATTAACCGGCTACGGTTTTAGATTCCATACCGGCACTGACACAGAGGTTATCCTGGCTGCATATCAGAAGTGGGGCCAGGACTGCTTGTCCCATCTGAATGGGATGTGGGCATTTGCCATTTGGCAAGTAGAAGCCAGGAAACTGTTTCTGGCAAGGGATCGTTTTGGCATCAAACCTCTCTACTACGTTGATGGTAATTCGCGATTCTGTTTTGCCTCTGAGATAAAAGCGTTGGTCGGCCCGCACGGTATCCCATTTCAGCCCAACGACGAAGTTGTGTTTGACTATCTGGCAATGGGCGTTTTGCCAAGCCCGCAGATGGGCACCACTTTTTATAGCGGGGTAAAAGGGATGCCTGCAAGTCATTATCTGACCGTAACCAACCATGGCCGAACCCTCCAACGGTATTGGGATATTCAGCCAAGTGGAGAGTCAGGTAATTTAGAGCCAACCCGGGTTGTAGAAGAGTTTGGCGCACTCTTCACTGACGTTGTACGCCTTCGCTTACGTGCCGACGTTCCTATTGGCACCTGCCTGTCGGGCGGGCTTGATTCCTCTTCAATCGTCGGGGTTGTTAACCGGATGATGCAGCATGAGCACGGAATCTCGGCAGCGCGCCCTGGCAAGCATCAAGAGACCTTCAGTGCTGTCTATCACGCCGATGGCACGTTCAATGAGCGCCAGCATATCGAGGTCATGGCGGCGCATACCGGTGTACATGCCAGTTTTACGTTTCCAACAGCCGAACGGTTGTTGACGGACCTTGAGCGTCTGATCTGGCACCAGGATGAACCATTCCCAGGAGTCAGCATCTTTGCCCAATGGTGTGTTATGCACCTGGCCAGTGAACGTGGTGTGACTGTGTTGCTAGACGGACAAGGGGCAGACGAGATATTAGCCGGCTATCGTCCTTTTGGGGTCTACCTTGCCGAGAAAATCAGAGAAGGACAATTCCGCCAGGCTTTGTTGGATGCAAAAGATATCAGGATTGCCACCGAGCTTTCTGCGTGGTCGATGTTGTGCTTATCAATCTTGTCAATCATGTTGCAATTACCATCGAAAATACTGATTCCACTTCAACGTACCTTTAGACAACCGCTAAGGATATTTGCTCCGCTTCAACGCGCTTTTTCAGTACGAAAAGGAGAGACAACTCAAACTTGCTTAAACCCTTCCTTTGTCCATGCATACAAAGATCGTTTTTATCATCGGGCCATTGTATTAACAGATCGAAGCATGAGTGATTTTGCCTACCACGCTATCTTTGATAGTAGCCTGCCATACCTCCTGCGATATGAAGACCGCAACTCCATGGCTTTTTCGATTGAGACGCGCGTTCCTTTTCTTGACTATCGCCTGGTGGATTATACCTTTGGTTCTGCTGCACCCTGGCGTATCCATGCCGGATGGACAAAGTGGGTGTTGCGTAAAGCAATGGCAGACGTCTTACCACCTGCGATTGCCTGGCGAAAGGACAAAGTTGGTTTTGAGATGCCAGAGCAGGATTTGCTCTCTAAGGTTGGTTCTGTAATGAGGGATCGCTTTACGAGTGAATCGGCGGTGGGGAAGTATCTGGATGCTAATGTGGTGCAATCAAAATTGGGATTGGATGTGCCGTTTGTAGATGAGGCACGGCGGCGTTGGCGGTGGGTCAATCTGGAAACCTGGTTGCGGTTGGGGCAATACGGGGGAGTGTCATAAACCCACTGAGAATACAACTTCCGGAAACTGACTCATGTGCGGGATAGTTGGTGTTGTCGACTTCGCAGAACATAAAGCTGGCCGTTGCATTGGTCAGATGACATCGTTAATGTGCCATAGAGGTCCGGATGATGAGGGATATCTCTTGGCTGACATGCTGGCCGGTGATTGGGTCGCCTGTGGCGGTGAAGACACAATTCGTGCACTTGGTTTGCCTTCGCTGACCAAATTCAAGGGCAAACCATATAATCTCGCCTTGGGGCATCGTCGTCTGTCGATTCTGGATCTCTCGGCTGCCGGGCACGGGCCCACGAGCTATTTAGATGGCCATCTATGGATCACCCATAACGGCGAAGTTTACAACTACCTGGAATTGCGTGAAAAGCTGAAAGCAAAAGGTTATTCCTTTCGCACCGGCACTGATACCGAAGTGATCCTGGCAGCCTACGCCGAGTGGGGGCTCGACTGCCTGCGTCATTTTAACGGCATGTGGGCCTTTGCCATCTGGGATCAGCGGCAACACAGGCTTTTGTGTGCCCGTGACCGCTTTGGCATCAAGCCGCTTTACTACTATTGGGATGGCCGACTCTTCGCCTTTGCCTCGGAGATCAAGGCTTTGCTGGCACACCCGGCCATTCCCAGTCGCCCTAACGACGCTATCATCTATGACAACCTGGCCCTTGGCTCGCTGGGTCATACGGACGAAACCTTTTTTGAAAGAATCAAGTGCTTGCCCCCTTCCCACTACCTTGCTGTTGATTTGAGGCGGAGCAGTCTGGAAATCCGACGCTGGTGGGATATTCAAGTTGACGCTTCGTTGAATGGACATGGGTCCAAGAACAATCATCGAGACCTTGCAGCCCAATTCCGTGAGCTACTGATCGATGCAGTACGCTTACGGTTACGAAGCGATGTACCTATTGGAACATGCCTGAGTGGCGGCCTGGATTCATCCAGCATCGTCTCTGCGGCCAACTATCTGCTTTTGGAAGAAAGGGCCGTGCCGCGCGAACTGGTTGGTGACCGGCAAAAGACGTTCAGCGCCTGTTTTGATAATCCAGGCATTGATGAGCGTTCCTATATTCAGCAGGTCATCGAGTACACAGGCGCTGAGTCTAACCGGATATTTCCGCGAGGGGCAGATGGGCTTTGGGATGACCTGGAACAGCTCGTCTGGCACCAGGAGGAACCTTTTGGCTCCACCAGTATCTATTCTCAGTGGAGTGTAATGCGCCTGGCCCGGCAGCACGATGTCACGGTTCTGTTAGATGGACAGGGTGGGGATGAGCTATTAGCCGGATATCATCTTTACATTGGGCCCTACCTGGCACAGACCGTGCGCACGCGAGGCCCGTGGGCAACGCTAAAAACGGTCCGGGAGTTGTCGGCGGGGACAGGCAACTCAATGGCCTTTCTGCTGGCTCTGGGGCTTTATAATATCCTGCCAGGACCAATACAACGAGTGATGATGAATCTTGGCAATGCCCGATTCCGGACCAACCCAACGGTTTCTGCCTACATGCTCAACCCATCTTTCGAGAGGCAATTTGCAGAACGCCGCACTGGTCAGGGCAAACATAAAGGCTATGACAACTTGGCGGAGCGATTACACCAGGATCTATTCGTATATAGTCTGCCTGCACTTTTGCGCTACGAGGACCGAAGCTCGATGGCCTTTTCTCTGGAGGCACGTGTACCGTTTCTGGATTACAGGCTCGTCGAGTTCTGTTTCTCTCTACCGGTTTCACAGCTTATCCATCATGGCTGGACCAAGTGGTTACTGCGGCAGGCAATGGACGGCTTTTTGCCCGAACAAGTCAGGTGGAGGCGCAGCAAATTGGGTTTTGCCACGCCCGAGCAACAGTGGCTAAAAGAAGGAGCAAGCTCAATAGCCCAACTTTTCAATCATGATGACATACTGAGCTCGCCTTACTTGGGTGAAAAAGTTATCCAGCAGCTCAGGAGTTTATCAGCTAATGACGTTGCCAATATTCCGGGCCTGTGGCGGATAGTAAATCTGGAAATGTGGCAACGGGTATTTTTCGGTTCAGTCAGCTAGCCGTCTGCGTCAATTTTTTGATAGCCAATCGCACCATGTGTCCCTGTGGATAATCCACTCAGGCCGTCCTTTTCAAACTCCTCCATCTCCTTTGTGATAAAAGCCACGGATTCTTCAATCCTCCCCTTTGCATACTGGAAATCAACCATGAAATGCCCCCTGTAGCCTTCTCTCACCCACCTCCAATTGCCACCTGCGACCAAAAATACCGAAATCTTCCATCTGAAAGATCGCTTCCATTTTTAAGGATGCGTATCGATCAAATTCTCTTATAAAAACGGGTATTCCCAGAACGATGGCATTGTACTGGAGCATGGGATGTTCAAAATCACGAGTTAGTACAAGAAGATTAACCTCTTTTCCAAGAAGACGTGAGATCTCTATTGAAAGGTCAGTGATCCTATCGAAGACTTCGTCCCTACTAATGGCATCAGAGTGAAACCACACGGCCACATCCACGTCTGAATCCTCTCGGGGATTACCGCCAGCCCACGATCCATAAAGAAAGGCCATGTCAATACCATAATGGACAGCAGAGACTTTAAACAAAGACTTCAGGTTCTCCAGAATATCTTTATGTGTCGGCATAGGGTTTCGGGATTTCCACAACTTAATGAGGCATATGGGACGCATGTTTCCTGATACAGCTTTCAATTAGAGACAAATTGTTCCGCGTCCAGTCGATTGTCATTTCTAGCCCTTTTTGAAGACTCATTAGCGCCTCAAATCCAATCTCCTTTTTCGATTTTTCTGTGCTGCCGAAACGTTTGCCAGAATGATCCCATTGCCTTTTTGGCCCTAGATTGATGGGCACTGCGTTATCAGTCATCTTGTTGATGAGTGTAGCTAATTCCAAAATGGAGACTTCAGCACCACTTGCTATATTATAGACCTCACCCGGCGCACCTGATATAGCACACAGCATTAATCCTCGCACAACATCGTCCACGAAGATAAAATCGCGGGTAGCGATTCCACCATTTTCTACAATCAGCGGCATTTGCTTGATAGCACGGTAAATGAATGTTGGCGTAACGTTGCGCCAAACCGTTGCTGGCGTACCTCGCCATTTTCCTGCACCCAAAATCTCGCCAGGGCCATAAACATTTTGGAAGCGTGCCTTGACCACGGGTAGATCATAGTGCTTGTAATAGTAGTTCGAGTAAAACTCACCGATGATCTTAGAAATCTGATAAGGGCTATCCAGATAGAGAGATACTGGAGCGTCTTCAGTTGTAGCATGAGCAGTGGCATAAGTTTTTTCTGCCATGGTGCATCCTGCCGAAGAGTAGACTACCTTCTTGGTTTTTTTGAAAGCTCTTATCCGCTCGCACAGCTTAAGAGTGGTCAAAGTGTTGTTTTCATGGTCTGCTAAAGGATCGTGTATGGAACTCTGGTTGCCATGATAGGTGGCCAAGTGGAAGAAGTAATCAAAATCATCATTGACCTTTTTCAGCACTCTGTCGTCTGCAATCGACCCCTCCAAGAAAACCACTCTGTCGCTTTCCGGAATATTTTCCTGTTCCGAAGACAGCAGATTGTCGATAATAAGGACTTCTTTGACTTGAGTATCCAGAAGTCTTCTCGTCAAATTGCTTCCAACAAATCCTGCTCCTCCTACTATGAGCACTCTTGCCTCGCTCCAATCACGGTTCATTTTTTATCCCCAATGTCCTTCAAATGTGTATACGTTTGACTGATCCCATGGGCCCTGTACCATTCAATACCTAACTTAATCCCATCAGACAGTTGCGTCCTTGGGCTCCATCCAAAGTCCCGGGTCGTCTTTGAGGGATCCAGCAATATTGTATAGGCATCGTCCGGGTTGCGTTCACGAACCTTGACCTCTTCATCGAGCGTAACCCCTAGGGCTTCAACGGTCTTATCAAAAAGCTCCTTGATGGCGAAGTCTCTTCCGGAAGATACATGATAGTATCCACTCTCTCCCTCACCGTCCAAGGCCATCATGACTATATCAATCAGGTCTTGCACATAGATGAAGTCGCGCCGGGTGTCCATGACAAAACATTTGAGATCATTCGTCAGGCGGTGATAGAATGTGGGCAGCGGGCCGCTCAGATTGCGGGGACCGTAAGCATTGGCAAGGCGAAAAGAAATAAAATCGATGCCACTGAGGGCGATATACTGTTCGGCGGCTGTTTTGCTTATGGCATAACTGCTGTCACCAGGTCTTATGGGATGATCAAGGCTAATTGGTTGCTCCAAAGGTTTGACGCCATAGCACAGGGACGTCTGAAAGTAGATCAACCGTTTTGCCCCACACTTCAAAGACGCCTGTGTTACAATAGCCCCCCCAAGAGCATTTGTGCGGGCGTCTTCCTCCCAGTTGCCCGGATCCTTGTAAGAGGCTGCAGCGTGCACAACGTAATCGGGTCCAAAGTCTTCGAAAAGCCGATAAATCAACTTGCTATCAGCAATGGTCCCCTCGACAACCTTCAGTTTTGGATGGGGTGACAAATTATCTTTTCGACCAGTCGAATAATTATCAACCACCAGAACCTCATCTCCACGCTGAAGAAGTCTGTCAGCAAGATGGGATCCAATAAAGCCTGCTCCGCCTGTGATCAAAATTTTCATACGTTTATTCCCTTCCGATAGTTTGTGTACATTTGAGCCTTATCATGAAATTCCTGTTGCCACAACTCCAGGGATAAGAGCCCCCAAACCTTCCGTGTGAATTTCCCCTCTGTTGCAATCAGCGATTGGATGTCAAAATCAGGGTTAAGATACTCGCGGTTCCGAGCATTACTACCGTGGAAGATGTCCTGTACGAAGTCTTTCAGTTCCCCCTGCATCCACTCCGAAAGAGGTACAGGGAATCCCATTTTGTCGGCTCGCTGGTTTACTACATCAGGCAAGTTTTGACGAAATGTGCTCTTCATCAGGTGTTTAAGTTGCCCGTTTTCAAATTTGATGTTTGAAGGAATTGTGGCTGCGATCTCCACAAGGGGATGGTCCAGCAGAGGAACGCGTGACTCAAGCCCATGGGCCATACTCATGCGATCCTCAACCTGCAGTAGTGCTGGAAGAAGCGTTTTGAAATCGAAATGGGTCATACTGTCGAAATAGGACTTCTTTTCAACGTTGTCTCCCCAAAATATACTCCTGAAAGTTTCAAAGGCGGAATATGGTTCGAGCCGATCCCAGTTTATTTCTCCAGACAGCCCATTTGCCCTGTTGATAAGTCGGAAGTAACGCTTGTCACGATCCTCAAATAACCCTTCCCTCCAGAATTCCTTCAGCAGGGGCTTATAATTTCTCAAGGCTGCCAAGTTAGGGATAATCGACTCGTAGGTGACCACAAAATTGCCGCTATGCATGGTTCCTTCAATGGCTCCCTTGATGCACTGCTCGAAGTAAGAAATTAAATACCTCACGTACCCGCCAAAAATCTCGTCCCCACCTGTGCCGCCAAGCACCACCTTCAAATGCCCGCTCGCCAGTTTCGAGATCATATACTGAGGAAAAGAGCCAGGACCCCCTACCGGGTAGTCCAGATGATAAATGACGTTTCGAATGTTAGAAACAAAATCCTCAGCAGTAATATTCTGTTCGTGAAGTTCCATATCGCAAAACTCGCTTACTGCGTGGGCATATCTGGATTCATCGTACAGAGGACTCACTGAAAATTTTCCATGGAATGTGCGAAAGTCGCATACATAACTGTTTCTGGCCAGAGATGCTACAATGCTTGAGTCAAGCCCCCCGCTAAGATACGCACCCACAGGTACATCACTTCGTAAATGTAAGTGTATGGAATCCATTAACAGATTACGAATTTGGTCTTGAAAATAGAGCTTCGTGTGAAACCAGTCCAACTTGTACTGGACTTCCCAGTACTTTCGAATTCGAATGTTTCCATTTATTATTGTTAGAATATGTGCCGGAAGGAGTTGAGAAACGCCGTCAAAAAGAGTTTTTTCTCCAAGGGTATACTGAAACGTCAGATAATCTTTAAGCCCATTGTAATCCGTAACAATTGCTTCCACAAAGGGTAAAATGGCTTTGATTTCGGAGGCGAAGAAAAATCCGTTGACGTTTTCAGTGTAGTAGAATGGCTTAATCCCGAATCGGTCCCTGGCGCAGAAGAGCTTTTTATTCTTTTCATCCCAAATGGCAAAGGCAAACATGCCCCGCAGGTGATCGACGCAGTCTTCTCCCCACCTTTCGTATGCCCGTAGGATGACTTCCGTGTCAGAGTTAGTGCGAAAGGTTTCCTGCCCGAGTTCCTTACGAAGCTCTTGATAATTATATATTTCACCATTATAGGTGATCATCAAGCCTGCATCAGAGCGCATGGGCTGCGCACCCGTTGCAAGGTCGATAATTTTTAGGCGCACATGACCGAAGCCCAAACGGCTAGACTCGTGAATCCAAATGCCTACGCCGTCAGGACCACGGTGGGCCTGGAGGAAGTTCATCCCCTGAAGCCACTCACGAAGGATGTCCGGATTCATCACCTCGGACGACATAATCCCTGAAATGCCGCACATGTGTTTGTCCTATTTCCTCCTTATCCTATTCCATAGTTTTTCAATAAGTTCTGTTTTGAAATAAATCACTAATATTTTCATTGAATGTTGGGGGAATATCAGAATTTCCCAAAGAAGGTTACCTGCAAGAACTATTGAGTTTTGTTGGTGGAGTAATGAGGAATCCGAAATGCCCCTAACAGTCTCTTAGTGAATCGATAGAGACAAACCATGGAGACCATTTTTCTGATCGCGAGATATTGCAAGACTTGGCCCCATTTCCATAACAGCCGGTCGAAAGGGGACAGAAGCATGATAGCCTTGCCGCTATCTGGCCGTGTCGCCAACGCTTGCTCGATATCTGCCGCGAGACGACGATACGTATATTCACCGTTGAGACAAATATCCTTATAGGCTCGGTCAACCATTCGTTGGAGCATCTCATGATCATGCACCATGTCGAGTACGTCATCGAGATTGGAGAAATCGGCCTTAAGAGGGATGTAATGTGTGTGCGGTTCAAGCACGCCGTTATATTTTCCCTCGACCAACACCTGAGCCGTCTTTGTGATTACTGCCTCGAAGTGGCGCGGGCTGATAGCAAAAAACCGATAGTTGTCCCAGCCATACGGCAGCCGCGCACTTACTGCCTCGAAGGACAGGGTCGGGTCGTCCCGAAGCATCTGCTGAATCTGCCCTGTGATTTCGCCACGGCGGTCGATGCTACTGGAGCCGCTCTCAGTGCCGATCACCACCTTCCCCGAGGCCAAAAAATCCAGCCAGCGGCTGCCAAAGATGGTGTCTTCGCGCCGTGTCGAGATGTCGCACTTTAGACCGTGCTGGATGGCACGTTCCAAGACGTCTTCTCCAATCTTGTGTTTAAACTGGCCGTGGCTACCGAATCGGTAGGGCAAGTGCTTCGCCCGGTAAACAATGTCGTTAGGCCTGGCTTGGAGGGGGAGCAATTTGTCTTCGTAGTCTTTGGCGAGCCGTTGGTCGATATACCCCGTAAGGCAACGGTAAAAGGTTGCCTTATCGTGCAGGATGGGGTAAAGTAACTTGCGCTGGACCGCCCCGAAGTTGCTGAAGACGATCGGCACATTCCACTCAGCCAGCCACTCATCCAGGATTTCGGCATGGTCGTATTCATCCTGAGGCATAGCAATTGTTACGCAATCCAGATCTTTTATCCACCTCAGTTTGCGTTTCCACCAATTAAATATAGGGCTCCAGCGCATACAAAGCAAGGTTGTGTGGAGGACTACGATGTCAAACCGGAAACGCTTGAGCCAGGCAGGAGCGCCGTCAATAGCGTTGTAGTAAAAAATCTCGTGGGCTGTGTCACTGGCTTCCAGTGCCCGCAAGTGAGACAGGATAGCTACTAGCATCGTGTCCATGGACCCGTTATGTATATAAAGAACCAAGATACGTTTGGCTTTAGCTTTCATCGAGAATCTCAAGATGTGTTGAATAGAGGAGGCAGAGCTGTGTGTGTCGGGTCCAGAGTGCCCGCTGAACTATTAAATGCCTCTGAGAGCGATGATCCCGGCTATGCCACACAAGATCAGCCAACTGCCTTCGGATTTTCTTTCAGGATGCCAGCGACAAGCTCTTGGACAATGATTTCCTCCTGCTCCCAGCCAAGCACCTTCCGCGCGCTGTGCAGACTCTGCCTGTGCTTAGCCAGGGTATCAGTATTGTTTAGCATGTGCATCACGGCTGCCTGGATGGACTCTGGCGATCTGGGATCGATGGGGATCCCCAGTCCGTATTGCTCGGCCAGTCTTTTTATATCAGGTAGTTCCGGATACAGCAGCGGCAGTTCGGCCGAGACAGATTGGAAGAACCTGTTAGGCAGGCAATGTTCATAATTTACAGAGAACGGGTAATACAGGATAATAGAGGCGTCGGCACTACGGATGAAGGGGACTACTTCGTCTGGCTTCACCGGTGGCACGAGATGGACGCGCGATTGAAGTCCGGTGGCTTCGACCATCTCCTGATACTGTTCCGTGTTCTTGCCTACAAGCGCAAGATGTATTGAGGTCGGCAGGACAGCCAGTGCCTCCAATGCCTCGACAACGGCTTGCCCTACTTTGGCTTGGCCGACGCTCACGAGCAAAAACGTGTCGGATGAAAGCCCTAACATTTCGCGCAGACCCTGAGGCGGTTCCCTTTCCATCCGCGAATCGTGGCAGTTCCGCAAGACGACTGCTTGACAGCCAAATTCTTGCCCCATGAGCCGTGCTATGCCCTCCGAAACAGTGACCACTGCCGAGGCTTTCCGGATACACCATCTCTCCAGTCCTTTGTAAAAGGTATTTGGACTCACGACAGGGTAGAAATCGTGTGCATCATAGATGAATGGCGTCGCGTAGCGTCTGGAAAACCAATAGACTGCAGGAAACTGGTACGGGGCGTGGAGATAGTAAAGAGAGGCTTTGGGTATGACACCCCTTGGACCAAAATAGCAGTACCAGTACCAGGGAAGGAACATCAATCTTCGCAAAGGTTTCCTTACTGATTCTGGCAATCGATTTCGCTTCTTTATCAATTGCCCGTGAAGATTGTGCCTTCTCTCCGAACAAACGTTCCGCCTAGTTGTCACTGTTCTGTCTTTGGCAAGGGGACCGCTTCCAGTTGATCGCAACTCGAAAAGCAGGTCCGCCGGGTTCAAATTGCTTTTCTCTCCCTCTATGACAATAGAGTGATACCCGAAACGCGCAAAAGACGAGGCAATTTTGAAAGTCCGACTATCGGCAGCAATCGGCAGAGGCGTAATCGATACTATGGTTTTCATGAGTGAAGAATCGAAGAGTTTGTCAATGAAACAATGCAGCCATCATGCCGAATATACTAATGAAGTTGCGCTGTTCGGGAAAAGACTGTATGAGCAAAGCTACATGGTCTTTTTTTTCTCGAAAAAGGACATTACAGGAAATTCCGAGACGTTAGGACTCGAAAAAAAATAATTTCGCAGAATTGGCGCTCAGATTTAGGTTGGATTTGTGCAATCCGATGGAGCAAAGCCACAGGAATAGCGTGCTATTTCGAGGACTTTGCGAGGGAGAATCGTAAGAAGACGGCCTGAAGATGAGATGCCAAAATGTGAAATTATTTATTGTTGAGCCCTTAGATTAACCTCAGTTTTGTGTATGTGAAAAAAAACCGACGTTGCCAATCTCAGGATCACTGAAACCGGCAGCAATTATTTCATGCCCACCCTAAAGAAACATTGTTTGTCTGCATACCATTGGATCAGACTTCAGCGACGAAAATGATGGCAAGTACTCGCCTTCTTGGCATAGAATTGTTCCTTTGTCAAACGGCTAAGGATATGTGCTATGTGAGACTTCATATTGAGCGGTCCAACGGATGAAGTTAATGCACCGCCACATGGTGAAGTCAAATTTTTTCTGGCCCAATAATGCTTTTTGCCACGTCTTATGAAGACCGGGGAGATTTAATGCAGGGATGCCTCTTGTTGTGTTGTTTTTCAAAAGCGAATCCACCCAAGGCTGCAGAAGGCGAATCCATTTTTCTTCAGGAGTCGCAAACCCGATTTTGTCTCTGCGTTTTAGAATGGAGTCGGGGACAATGCCCCGCATCGCTTCGCGGAATAAGGATTTTGTGGTTCCGTTTGAGGAGATGAGGTATTCTTCTGGCAAGGAAAAGAGGAATTGAACTAACTCAGGCGTCAAGAAAGGCACCCGACTTTCAATGGAATGCGCCATGGAGTTGCGGTCTTCGTAACGCAGCAGGGAAGGCAGACCTATTTGGACGGATCTATAAAGATGTTGCCTCAACACGTCTCGTCGTGAAGCCGTTGAGTAATTTGGAGATGTGATCCCATGTGTGGAAAACCAGGATTGGCTTAACCACAGGGGAACCGGGCTGGGGCCAAAGAGTCTCCTGGCTGAATTTCTTAAAGCTTCAGATAACAGGCAAGCACCTGAATGAAGAAGGAGGCTCCTTAATCCGACACCCGGATATTTCGAAGCTTTCAGGAGAGAATGCGCTGCATTAATTACTTTCCCATGCCTGACAAGGGAAGCCATGCGGGCACCAAAATAAAATAGATATCCAGCGAGAATTTCATCCGCTCCCTGGCCATCTAACATTACCTTGATACCGTTCTCCGCAGCCAGGCGCATTACCAAGTACTGTGCATAAATGCTGGTACTCCCGAACGGTTCGTCTTGAATGTGGATAAGTTGATCCAGATCGGAAAGCAGTTGATCGGGCGAAGCCCGTATCTTGTGAGTGGAAGCCCTGGCTACTTTGCCAACAATGTCGACCCATTTCTCTTCGTTTACACTTGAATCCTCAGCAATGTAAGAAAAGGTATGCAGATCCAGGCTACGTTCATGTCGTTGCCGCATTACCATGACGATGGACGAAGAATCAATGCCACCGGAAAGAGCTGCCCCAACAGGAACATCGCTCCGCAAATGCAACTCTACGTTTTTCAGAAAAAGTTTCTTCATTCTGGCCACCGCTTCGCCAAAGGGAAGATCTACCTTTTTGCTCAGGTCAATATCCCAGTAACGGACAGGCTGGGGGCTTTCTTTTCCTTCAAGGCCCACACATAGATAATGAGCCACTGGGAGTTGCTGGATGTCCTTAAATAGTGTATCCTCTCCATGGTCAGTAAGGCCAAAGCGCAGGTATTCATAGGCTCTCTGAGGGTTGAGCTTGCGGCTGACGTGGGGAAGGGTGAGCAGGGCTTTGATCTCCGAGGCGAAGGCGAAGCCACCGGGCCAAACCGTATAATACAAAGGCTTGATCCCGAAGAAATCGCGGGCCAGAAACAGCCAGTCCTCATCCCGGTCATAAATGGCAAAGGCAAACATCCCCACCAGCCGGTTCAGGGCCCCGGTCCCCCAGTGGACATAGGCTGCAAGCAACACTTCGGTGTCGCTCCTGGACCGGAACCGATACCCTTTGCGTATCAGTTCATCTCGAATCTCCAGATAATTATAAATTTCGCCATTGTAAACAATCCAGTAGCGCCTGTCAGGCGTGCACATGGGCTGATGACCGGCAGGGGAAAGATCCAAAATCGAAAGACGCCGATGCCCCAGGGCCAGCGTCGCGTTTTCATGTTTTTGGCCCGAGAAAGGGCGTTCCGGGGTATATGCCAAACCAGCCCTGTACACACTGTCCGGGGTGTCTTCGCCGCCGTACAGCCAGATTCTACCCTGCCCAGGCTTGAAGAACACAAATCCTTCGTCGTCCGGACCCCTGTGACGGATGACGTCGGTCATTTTTTTTATGCAAGGCAAAAGAGATAAGCTGACCGGACTTCCAATAATACCTGCTATTCCACACATGCCAATTCGATTTCCGTGGTTATGCTCTTAGCTACGCTACGCTTCGCAATTGTAATGATGGAATAGTGGAATGATGATGGGTTCAGAGGAAAAAGAACAATCAAAAATAAATCCTTCCGGTTGCCTACCCAATATTCCGTTGTTCCAACATTCCATTATTCCCCGATCGAGGTGGGAACAGGGCAGATAACCATCTGTAAGTTCAAAAGGTTGTAGAAATTCCGAGGCGCTTAAATAACTGGTCCGGCATTCAGGGCTCCCTCTGTTAGGCCAGCCCAAACCTTGCTCCCTCCTCAGCCAAAAAAGGGAATACGAACTCGGAATCATCGTACTTTTTTAGAGTTTTTCGTAGATTGCGGAAACACCATGCAGAAAGGCCTCTTCTCCAAAGCGGCTGACGATGCTCCGACGGATCACATTGGAATCGAACGTGACTCGGTCAGAGATAAACTTGTCCATGGCGTCTGCGAGCGCTGCTGGGTCAGCGATATCCACAAGGATGCCGGTTTCAGGTGTAACCACGAACTCAGGGCCTCCGCAACGGGTTGCGATCACTGGTTTCCCGCAGGCCATAGCTTCGCCAACCACTACGCCAAAAGTCTCGCATAGACTTGGAAGCACGAAGGCATTGCAGCTTTGCATCCAGTGCTTGAACTCTGAGCGAGTCAGCATTCCCAAAAAATGGCACCGGCCTGATAGTCCCAAGTCCTTTGCCATATTCTCTAGCCCCGGACGAGTCGGTCCTTCGCCTCCGACAAAAAGCTCAAAGGACTTGGCTTCTCGTTGAACAAGAAGTTGCATGGCCTCAAGAAGATATTGCATCCCTTTGTTTTCATTCAACAATGCCACAGACAAAAACCGCGTTGTTAAGCGCGGTTTTTCTGCCGGAGTGGCTGTCAGGGGCGTGAATAAGTCCGTCATTATGACGTTGCCGACTATTTGGATAGTGGCAGTGGGACAAAAAGCATGGACTTGTCGCGCCATAGCCGGGCTGACAGCAATCAGGCTGTTGACTTGAGTCAGTGTTTTCCGAACAACACATCGCTGAGCTTCCGAACCCAAATGCACAGAAAAAGGACCAGAATGTTCTGTCAGAACAACTGGTATCGCGTACTTACGTCCCAGGTTCACTGCCATCCAGCCGCCAGGAAAGATCACATGAGCATGGATAATATCAGGCTTTCCCCAGTTCGTGAGGATTTTACCAAAACCCCGGTGAGCCAACCTGGCAAACAGGTGAGTCCCCAGACGAAAGAACCTTTCGGGTAGAACCACAGTCCCTTCCTCGTAAACCCCGATACCATCGTGTTGCTCGACTTGTGATTTTGGGCGTCGTTTTCCTTTTACAACATCTCGCCAACCAACTGTCCTCGGAACTAAGACAGCGACATCGTATGCCCTGGATAAGACTTGGGCTTGATCTTGAATAAAAATGCCGCTAACCTCGGAAGCCTTGCTTGGATACCAGGATGGCAAGATGAGCACTTTTTTTTTCATTGGGCGCAGCGACGCGGGGAACTACGTTGAATCAATTCATCGCCTGTTATTTGATTCATGCCGGTTTGCTATGGTCTGACGCCTTCAGTCATAACGTCTTGGACATTGATTTTCTGTAAACACAGACGCTTGAACTGAAGGCCATATAGAAATCCTTCAGGGTTTTATCCAATGGTAATAAAACTCCTGACAATAATCGGGCAAGAGGATCCGACTTGTATATAAACATGCAAAGTGCCTTCCAAAGTGTACTAGCTGCGGTGTAACTGAACCAATCATACCCTTCTATGTTGCCGTTAAGCAGAAAAGAAACAGCGGGCCGGATTGCTCGTTTGCATAAACCTTCTTTGGCCAAAACGTCCTCAATGAGATACAAATGGCGTGGTATCCCATTTCCCTGGTATGACGGGAAGTCAATGACGTCAAATTTGGAAAAGGGCAAGGTCAGAATCGGATCCATGATAATTAGAAAACCATCAATACTTACACTTTTCGCCACAAAGCGGAGCGCATTCAGAAAATCCTCCAGATTTACAAGGTGATGAAGGCAATAACAAGAAATCACCAAATCGAACCCCCGGGCAAACAGGTCGGGATTGATTGTCTTGAGATCTTCCTGGACCGTGTCAATGTGCTGACTGTGTCTTCGCACGATGTCCAGGGCATCCAGGGATAAGTCCAAGGCAGTTGCTCTCACTTGAAACCGTTCTTTGTCAAACGCATCATACACCATTTTCGACCAATACCCTGTGCCTGCTCCTACATCCAGGATGGACAGCTTCTTCTTTCCCATCAGCCTGAATTCGCGGCAGATGCCCCGAACACTGTCCAGCATCGTGTTGCCTTCACTCTGATATTTTAGTTCGTTCAGCCTTTTGCATAGTGTTGGGTGCCCAACAGCTTGGAGGTGACCTTTATGTTTTTTGTGTATTCCCGTCCAATACTCTGTATTGTCATATTTCATGAATTTGTCTTCTATATAGCGTGGTTCTTGTAAATATACTTCCCGGAGGCAACAATCTCTTGATACGCCAAGAGGGCCACCGTTGCTCCCAAAAGGTCATCTGCTGTCAAGTTCCATCCATACGTTATGGCAGAAAGACTCAGCTTTTGAGCTTGTGCAAGAATGCCGGTCTCTTAGGCCATGCACCTTTGTAGGCTGAGGTGCAAATGCTTATCGTAGCAAATGCTTTGAACTTTTCCTGACTGTTCTTGCTGCACGACTGATATCTTCAAAACCAAAGGTCTTTATCGACATTAGCACAGAGAAGGGTGTTGGATAATAATAACCCCTTTTGAAAAGAGTATAAGAAAGAGTAGCAAAGTAAAGACTCTTGGAATTATTCACAAAGTATTCGATTCCCTTTCTTTCTAAATGTCTAATCGATGAGATAAAGAAATCATTAGATTCCTTCTTATGCGATCTCCCAAAAGTCCTTGACCCCTGTCTTGAATGCTGTCTGGACTTAATTAATATTTTATCCAGGTGTACAAAATTGTAATTCATAGCCAATCTGAATAACAAATCATAATCTTGTGTACTTTTTAGACTTTCGTTGAACGGCTTCTCATCCTGAAAACACTTCTGGGGAATCAATAATGTGCATGCGTGCATGAAACTCTCATAGAGAAGAGCTGTCAGCATCTTTTTGGGCGCGACCTTTTTTAATCTGACATTTCTGATAAACTCGGAATTACCATCTATAAGCTCATAATCAGAATAGATTATCACATCGTCGTTAGTGAAATTCTCTAGAAATGTTATTTGTTCCTCAATCTTATTTTGATAATATACATCATCGTGACTCAACCAGGAAAAGTATTCGCCGGTCATATTTGAAATACCTAGATTCAGGGCAGAGCTAACCCCTCCATTTTTTTTAAACAAGTATTTGATCCTATTGCCGTAGGATTTAGCAATCCTTTCCGTCTTTCCACCGTCGTTTGATCCGTCATTGACTACAAGGATCTCAATATTGCTGTATGTCTGGTCAAGGGCGCTGTCGACAGCCTCGCGAAGATAGTTTGATCCATTATACACAGGAATTATGATGGAGACTTTTGGGCCAAAATCATTTGAATTCATGTTCTTACCGAGTGCCTGAACGGAAAATCGTGTTCAGGCAACATCCGAATATCGTGATGTTCTCAAGGCGTGAGCTGCAAATCCGTACTGTTTTCAAGGCGTATGCCGCAAACAAATGCGAATACCAAATGACAGAGTGTGTCGGCGATTTGATCGGGCAGAAGTCGATTGATTTCCTTACCTCGGATATTTCACAGTGTCAGCATATATTTGCCTCATCCATTCGATAGTTCGTATGACCCCATCTTCTAGCACCACCTTCGGATTGTGACCAAAGGCTTTCTCTGCGCGCGAGATATCTGGGCGCTTATTCTGGACATTGTGGACATCTTCAGGCAAGTACGTTAGGAGTGAATCATTGAGCCCAAGGTGGTTGAGAATAATGTTGCTGAGATCTTCAACGCTACGATATTCCAGGCCCCCGATGTTGTACACCTCGCCAGGACAGAAGTTCTCGATAACATTGGCAAGTGTAGGGGTGAAATCGTCAATATACATGAAGACGCGGTGGTAGTTTTTGTATACTGTGTAGGCCAGCCCATGGAGCGCGCGATAGCAGAACAGGCAAACCACGCTTCTATAGTTGTGATAGGACTCGCCCGGCCCATAGGCGTTGAAGAAGCGGAGGCGGACGATTGGCAGGCCAAACCGTTTTGCAAGGTTCAGGCATTGAATTTCGTTGACCCATTTCGTCATGGCGTAATCATTCTGTTGAATGATCGATTCCTGGAGCGTTATGTCTTCGGTGAGGGTCTCACAATGTTTGTCCCCGTAGATTTCGGACGAACTGGCAAAGACCAGTTTGAAACCACGTTGACGTTGTATCTCCAATATGTTGCGTGTGCCGATCACGTTCGTGTGCCAGAGCGTGTCGAAGTATTCCTCACCATTGATTCGGCCAAACTCAGCGGCCAGGTGGTAGACGTAGTCGTAGTCTTGCTCAAAGACTCGCTCTATCTGGCGGTAGGAAGCAATATCTGCCCGGATGTAATTTTGGTCGGCTTGATGTTGCAAGTCACACCCCCACACTTCATGTCCACGTCGGCGTAGTTCGCGCACCAATGGCCGCCCAAGTGTCCCGTAACTGCCGGTAACCAGTATTTTCGTCATTGAGTATCCTCCTCTTGGATTTAGATGTTTGATGTTTCACTAGCGATAAAAGCTCAAGCTCGCTATAGGCTTTAAGATAAAGATTTTGGGAAGGCTAGAGGGAGGAAGGCGTACTCGTCGTACGTTGACGACCGATAACGCATCCCAAATCTTTATCTTAAAGCCTATTATTGGATTAAAGGACACATGCCAGATGCCCAGCCCGTCTGGTATACGGCAATAATTCCAGCAATTATCCGCGCGAGAGCATTCGTTGTGCATTCGCTGAAGTGGACCGTTTGTAGTCGCGGATGGTTTTTCCTTGCTGACTGAAAAATTATTCGATTAAACCGTTCTGATATCCTGCAACCCAACGTACCAAATTCTTAACTTGCCTGGCATTTTTTACACTATCGACTTCATGACCAACACGTTCACGGTTTCCTTCAGCAAGGGCTTTAACATTCCAATTGAAACCCTCAAACACTTCTATGATCTTTTCTGACAAAGCAACCGGGCTTCGGGGGGGCACAAGAAAGCCGTTAACGCCATCCAGAATCCACTCGCGTATTTGCGGAATATCGCCCATAATTACCGGGACCCCACATGCCATAGCCTCAAGCATGCAGTTGGGCAGTGAATCGTTTGACGAAAGGGAAACCATCACGTCGGACGAAGCATAGTATGTTGGCATTGTGTCCCATGAGACATGTCCCTCCCATCTGACATTTTCCTCTATTCCGAGTTCAAGGGCCATTTCGTAGTGTTTTCTCAATTCTGATTCACCCCCAACATCCGATATGAAAAGAAAAAGGGTGTCAGGGTATTGTTTTACCACGCTGGGGGCCGACGCAACAATAATATCGCTGTTCAGATACCCTCCTAGACCGCGTGGGCAGAGGACCACTTTGCGAGAGGCAATTGCGAGGACTTTCCTTGCCTCCATCTTTGGCAAAGGCTTAAAACGTTTAAGTTCTACACCAGGATAGCGGATGAGATTAATTTTCTCGGCTTGCACGCCGTAGCGAAGACACGCATCAAGCGCCTTTTGGGAGTTAACTGTTATGGCTGTTGCTCGGTGAACGCCATGCCTAACCAACTGCTTTTTCATCAAACGCTCAACCCCGGTCCATTTGGCCCACCAAGTAACATCACCATTCCAAAAGGTAACAATTATGGGAACTGATTGGGGCAGAAAATAGGCAAGATAACATGGATAAAAGAGGGTCTGTAAAAAAACGACATCAGGATTGAAGTCCTCAACAGCCGATTTGAGTATTTGAAAATCCTTAATTGCTTTACCCACTTCAGAACAAATCCCTAGAGTGGACAAAAGCTGTTGAATCACTTTGAAATCCTTGGGCCGCGGTTCTAACTTATCAAGGATTTTACGAAGGCTTCCTCGAATACCAGCAACTTGCCCCTTTACCAGCAGCGGCTCTTTTCGAGAAATAAAAGACCCATCTGTTTGCTTTTCGACTTTCTTCCCGGTCAGCAAGAAATTCTTGGCATCTTCAAAATTGTAATTATGCGTTGAGACAACGGCGACTGCGAAATGCGGGTCATCAACAAAAAGCTGAATGCGTCTTTTTGCATGAATAGAAAATCCCCATGCCAGGAAAAGAACACGAGTTGATTTTATTGCTGATTTTGAAACTGATTCACTCATTTTGTCATGGCGACAAACTGGCCCACAACGGCTATTGATCATTTGAAGTATTGGCCGTTGAATTGTTGTTAGTCGTCAAACAGTAATTCCCGCTCCAGTCATGAGGGATGAAAAAAGGGCTGCGCATATCTGACTTAAGAATCAGAAAAAGCCATTTCGCAGAATGAATAAATAAAGAGTATGTGTAAAAAGCTTCAAAACAGATTTTCAGCAGAATCTACGAAGTAGAACTAAAGAGCACAATTAAATATCACCTTTCGAGTAAAGACACGTTTGGCTTCGTTAGGAGTATATACAGGTATACCTCTATGACGTAGCAGTATCAATATTGATTTATAAAATTCCAATTTGTTCTTTACCTGATATGTACCTGTGGGGCCGTCTTCGGCAGGGTGAAATGAAATAGCAATACACCCACCGAGATTCTGCAGATTATCTAACTGACATTTTAAAAGATTGAGAGCATTCAGCTCATTGAGGTATAAATTCTTCGTTTTCAATACGACATCGTCCAAATACGTCGTAGGAAAGGTCATGGTTGAATAATTCCGGGTCAGTAATGGGTACGATGTTCCTTTTGAATACCCTATCGCGCAATTATTAAAATCAAATTCTACGCCGAGTTCTTTTAGGTAGTCATACCAATTTGAATACTTGATCCATAGCCAATGATTCCTTGTTACATATGCATTAAAATCCAATTCTCGGTTGATTGATCTGTACTCCCTTAATATCTCTTCCTTTTCGTAATTGGAAGAACGAGAAAAATGAGGTCCTATGATGAATCCCTGGTTCAACAGTGCTTTTAATGATCTTCTCAAAGTTCTAAACGGAAATTTGCGATCTCTGTAGTTGTAGTTATACCAAGCGTCACCAGGAAAATTTTTTCTTCGATCATGTGCGAATACGAAAAAAACACTACGAAAACCGAGTTTTTTCTCTTCCTTGGCCCATTCCAAGAATTCAAAGTTTTCCATAAATCGCCAAGGGCGCAACAGTAATGCGCCAAGGTATATTAACAAACCTATTTTGGCTCTAGTTGGCCGACTTTCGATCATATCTCTTGCTGTCGTTTTGATTAAAACTAATCGCGTTACATCAATTACTGACAAGAAGTCCAAATCATGTGTCAGGATGACACCACAATCATTTGCAGTAGATAAACCTAGCTCTTTCTTCAATACAGCAATTAGTTGGTCCACATAATTGGAATGATAAACACCTCGCAAGGAAGATCTCTTGATATCATAACGCTCATGGGGATAAAGTGCTTCTTGCCTGAGTTCCTCAATATCATGAGATAGATAGAAGAGAAGACCAAGTACATCAGGATATTTACAATTGATTTCACGGACCTGTGGCAAAAGTATTCCACGCCATTTAACTATTTGGAGCGGCATATTTCTCCACTCAAATAGATCAGGTGAGATAAGTTCAATTTCTGCCGATTTATAAATTAAACTTACAATATCACGTTGATACTGGATATTAACATTTAAGTCCGCCTGAAAAAGCATCGACAAATTATGTAATGTAAGAGTCAGTTCTTTAGATAATGTCTTCGGTATAATAAGGTTAATGACGGGTCGAATAGGTCAGCCCTCCTAAGTATTGAAAAAAGGTGAGGTGGTTTGTTGAATATGAAATTTCGCGATTTTGCTTGAAGTTATAAATTGTTTTAACTGAGTGCCTTGTTTTTGCCTGCACAAATTTGGCCATCTTGGTCAGATTGTTACACTCTTTATCAATGTTTCGGTAAGTAGCGATAGCGTCATCCCAGATCTTTTGATTATTGTAATATTTACTCTGCAACCATCGAACGATTATATACATATTCGCGTTAGTCATATGACTCATAACGACCTGCCCGTCGCACACCCTTTCGATCTCAGCTAAATTCTTTAATTTAACCTCTTTTGGCAAGATATGAAATACTCCTCTCTCTATTACTGCGGAGAAGAAGTTTTTTGGAAATGGAATCCATTCAACTGAGCCGATGTAAAGCTTGACATTGGTTAGTCGCAGGTAATTCATCAATTTATAAGCTATGATAACGCGCTCTGGTGCGTAATCAAAGGCAAAAAAATTGAGTTCGGGATATTTTGCTGCCAATGAAGCAATGACTTCACCGGTCCCTTCGCCAACCGAGAGAATGTTGGCTGCACTTTTTGCATTGGGCAGCAACATTTTTTCATAAATATAAGTTTTCTGAATATGGGTATGAAATCTATTTTTATAAAGCTTCAAGTTTGTAGAATCGCGATAAGGGCTTTGGGGAATATTCTCCAAATAGCAAGGTATCCCCTGATAGATCTGATACGGTTCTTCCATTAGGGCAGACATTATCAGGTGCTCCTTAGTAGGGTTAATATCAAGTCGATATATTTGGGGAGCAAGGTTTCTTTGGCCAGGTTTCGGTGAAACCACAGAATGGCCGCATAACGTAATTTTTCAATTTCTTCCCGGCTTAAAGAAGTCACTTTTTTCATGGCAGAGAAAATGTTATCAATAGTATGCGCTGGGAAAACATTTGGAGGTAAGTCTTGGCCATAATAAGCCTTGTTCCAATCAGCAAAAGCAGTAATAAGGATCTTGCCATAGAAAGTGGCTTCCCGCCCAATATTTCCTAAGGTCGCCAAATTAGGGCTGTACTGGTCACATACGACCACCTTTTCGAGAGAATAATAAGCTCTCAATTTTTTATTGGGCATCTCGGGCAACCATTCCACATAGTCTTCGAGATTCATTTGCCTGATTAATCGCTGGCTATGGGCAATATCTTTTTCTCGTCCCTTGAGGATCAAGATGAGCCTGACTCTTCTGGTTGTGTTTTTCAAAAAGCGGGCATAGGCATAGAGTAATTTATCGTTGTCCTTCATAAACTTATCGTTATATTCCTTGAGGTAAAATTGTCGGGTAGGATGGAAGAATAATATATCAAGGTCAGCATATTTCTTTTCGAGAAGGCAAACCATATCTTGATATATTTCGGCTAGAATAGAGGTGTCCATCGGCGCGGTCAAATAATGAATTTTGTTATGACAAAGGTTGAGCTGATCAATCAAAACTTTCTGATGGGGAGCACAAATGAGCGCGTCAGATTGATGGAGACCCTTTCTTTGCCTGGACTGAAAACGGAAGTTACTGAGAATTTCACAGATATAGGAATAACTGTTGAACATTGCCTTCATATTGCCCAGCAGGACTAGGCCTAAGTTGGACATGAGCTTCTTGAGCACATCTTTAGGTGAGTAGCAAACTCTCAATAAAAAGGGGAATATTTGAAGATCAGCTCCCGCTGACAGAAAGACTTTTTTGACACCCTCCAACTCACTAAATAGCGCAGGGCCGTCTTCCATCATCATAATAACGTCAAAGGCTTTCACCTCTTCATAGAGTTGCCTGATTTCAGGTATGTTTCGTAGTCTTTTCCTGCCGCCACATTTGAAACCAGTAGAGTTCACAATTCGTACAATATTTGTGTCAACCTCCTTGTCGGTCCACCACTCATGAAGTTCCTGGGCGCAGGGATATTCAATCAAAAAAAGTTTGGCCTGCAAACCAAACTCTGTGAAATGCTTTACAAAAAAGTAACCGAAGTTCAGATTATTTCCATAGAACGCGATTTTTGGCTTCATTGTGCTATAATATCCATGGATTTTTTAGGAATTTTTATGAGCGTGCTACGGTCCCAAAAACTTTTTGTGTGCATATACCGCTTGGAACGACCAAGTTCAGGAGTATTAGCGGTTACAGATGTCATTAGGATAAAAGTAATCTGAGGAAGCCGGGAAGAGTTTTAAGCCACACAAATCAGGCTGGGAAAGTCTGATATTTTGGATACCCGACTTGATAAAACCGTCGGGAATGGCTGCGACTTGGGTGTTTACGAAATAGAGCAAGGAAGCCTTTACCATCAGCACGAGGATGGTGAATCTAAGGAAGGGTATTATATCCAAGCATTTTGCAAAGGCTGGAGACAGATTTAATGCTACTTAACCAACGTATCTCATGAGAGTCAAAAAGTTTTTGGTACTTATTATCAAGAAAAATACCGCTATGCAGATCGTACTGTTTCTTGCGTAAAGCGTTTCCGGGATCGTCTGCGTCTCCCCATATACGTGAATGTGAAGCCTGGTAGATTGGGCCGGCATTGCCTCCGATTTGATGATGTGGATATTTGAAGCACTGTTGCATTGATGATACATATTCCAAGCCACAAAGTTCAAGTACGGGAGATAGTGTTACTTCCGGACAGGCAACGAGATTTTCATACTGTATTACCTGGACCGGACTTCCCCCTGAAGTCCTAGCTATATTCATGAAAAGATTGTAATAATAGCCGTAGATCAGCCTGATAATCGATGACAGGAAGCGTTTTTTCAACCTCTTATCGATAAACATCTTAGCTTGGGAACGACCTTTGCTGCTGAGGGGTAGTTGATATGAAAAGAGTCTGGCTAGAGCATTGAGGAGGTAGTCGTCACTTTTCCTGTACAGTGTATTTGTAAAAAAGGAAGCTATATGACGTATGGGATGCTTAGTAAGGATCACATATACAAAGTGAGCCTCTCGGTTAGATGGATGTTTTCTGATATTTTCAAACCAACTTGGGTTTTTGGATGTATCGACAAGAACTCTTACGTTAAATAAGCCACCAATATAATCGTAAAAACGTGATTCACAAACTTCTGAAAGAGCTTCAGGTGTCCAGAAAGAACAATGTTCATGACAATGCGTGCATTGTACGTTAGTGGCTCCATCCCCGTATTTTTTCCGCAGAAGCCAGAGTAATTCACCTCCCCCGTAAATATCAGGATGCGAGTCAAGCATGAAGTTAAGCAAGGTGCTACCACAATAGCTTAACCCCAAGACAGCTATTACCGTAACTTGGTTCATGGAAGCGTTACACTACATATAAATTTTGTGGATACGATTCTGCAGATGAATCTTATGATTCTCACTGCTTTTTGGTTGCGATCTTAGCGGGTTGCAAAAATATTGGACCGCGTGCAATGGAACGATCTCTCCTGGAAACGAAGAAGGGGGAAACATTTGTATATTCGCAATAGCGCACGACATCGTGGCTTTCAATTATGATCCACAACGCGTAATGATTATTGAGCAATAGCAAGGGATTAAAAGTTATTTCTATCATGCCCTTTTGATAGACATCCAAAACTACCTGCTTTGCTTGTGACATTAGACTATCGACGTTGTATCTTGTTTGGATTTCTCCAACATACTGACCACTATTGCAGAGTTTGAATCCAATAAATAGATTAATTTTCTCGTTTGTCGCATGTGCGGTTGCATTGTAGTAAATTTCCATACACATGTTTTCGCCTGTGAAGAAACCTGTGCTTTCGCGGCCGTTAGCGCTTTTCAGTTTAATGTCAGTAATGATAACGTCTTTTGTACCGCTGATGGATTCTAGTTCCGGCTGCTCTGTAATGAGTGGTGCTTGTGCGTCCTTATCAAAAACCCAGCGATGATACTGTGTTACGATCTTTGACGGATGCCCGTCGTTTAACATCTGTCCTTCTGCCATAAAGAAAGCTCTCTGGCAGAGTTGTTCAATTTGTGTCAAGTTATGGGAAACAAATATAATCGTCGCTCCGCTTTTACAGATTTCTCGAATACGTTGTGAACATTTGTTCACAAAGTATGTATCTCCGCTAGCCAGTGCTTCGTCCACGATTAATATGTCAGGATCGATACTCATGGAAATGGCAAAAAGCAGTCGGGCCTTCATTCCGGATGAATACGTACGAAAGGGGCGATCGATAAAATCTCCCAGCTCGGCAAACTCAATAATATTCGGGGTTTTTAGTAGCACCTCCTCCCTCGACATTCCGATCAACATCCCGCCATAATAGATATTTTCCCTGCCGGTGAATTCAGGATGGACACCGATGCCTAAGGCAAGTAACGCTGTAATTTTACCATTGACGATGACCTTACCTTCGTCGACTGCGAGCAACCCCGCTATCATCTTTAATAAAGTAGTTTTGCCAGCGCCGTTGGGGCCAATGATTCCAACAGTCTCCCCTTTTTCTATAGTGAGAGACACACCCTTAACGGCTAGAAATTCCTGGTAATAATTATGACTCTTCCAAAAAAAGAGCAATTCTTTAACAGGACCACTGATGGAATTGTGATATAATTTGAATCGCTTGGAGACATTGTGCAGCTCAATGGCGTTTTCTGGCATTCGATTGCCTCTTACAATAACTTAACGACCTGGCGAGAGGGGCAGGAAGATCACATTTCTCGCTTGTGCCACTTGCTGTCGTTCGTGGATTATAGGCTTTAAGATAAAGATTTTGGATGCGTTATCGGTCGTCAACGTACGACGAGTACGCCTTCCTTCCTCTGGCCTTTCCAAAATCTTTATCTTAAAGCCTATAGTTCCTAAATGTGTTCATTAATCATCATTTTGGTTTTGGTGATCACCCATCCTCCGAGAAGAAGAGAGGTTATAGCCATTCCTACGAACAGGCCCCAACTTGCTGGATGAAAGGTGGCATTGTATATGTCCCTGAAGCAGATCACTACGTGGGCAAGAGGGTTGCACAAAATGATTTTCCATATCGTTTCACCAGTCATCGTTTCGCTGGCTATTACAGGGGATAAATAAACCAGTAGTCCGAGAAATACAGAAACGACCTCTCTTAAATCCTTAAACAATATTCCGGCAATAGAAAAAAACCACGCAGTGCCGATTAGAAAGATCACCAGAAAAAAGAAAGGGACAGGCAAGAGTAGGATGCTCCAATTCAGATTTCCGGAAATTGCAGAAAGTACAAAAAAAATCAGAAATGAGACGAAAGATCCGATTGACCCGACAATGAGGCTGGTGATGGGGAGCGTCTCAATGGGGTAAATGACCTGTTTGACAAGTTCCATCCGACTGCGAATTAACGAGGGAGCTTCCATAAGCGACTTATTCATGATCTGCCATGGAATCATGCCTGAAAGAACATAAACCCCGTAATCGAACGGTCCTGAATTATCTCCTAGCCGGCTTTTAAAAACAAATGAAACTACGATAACATATGCGGCAACCTGTACCAATGGGCCCAGCACAGTCCACAACATACCGAGAAAGGCCCCTTTGTTCAATTGCTTGATATCGCGGATGGCCATTTCCCAGACCAGTTCGCGATTCTCGACCATGGAATAGAACATGTTTCTCAGCATTTTTCCTAATTTCAATTGGTTGATCTTGTACCGCCAAATTCTTTTTTGGTTGGGCTGGCCAGTCGATATTCAGGCCTTTTGAGCTATAACACTAATTCCTGATTTGGAGAGCCTTAACCTCTTAAGATCCAAGCCTGTTTCTTCCAACCAACTAAGCACTTCTGCTTTTGTATGTCTGTGGGCGTATTTAGGTTGATACCAGTCGAAATTAATATGATTATTAGAATCAAAATCAAGGTTATTGTTCCAATAGAACTTGAAAAAAAACCAGTACAATAAACGCTGCACGTCATATTCTCCTGCAGGTATTTCTAGGATGTCGATATCTTCTTGCAAAACAACTTTTGCTTTCAATGCAGTAAGCTGTCTGGCGAGCTGGGTAAGTGGTTCAAGTTTTTTCCATGCCTCATCCGGGGGCAGATTACTAATTTTGTCGCGGATAAAATCGTCAACGAACTCTCTGACAGGAGCTTTTTTTCGATAAACATAGAATATTATTATACCATTGGTTTTAAGTTTGGGTATTAAGGCTTTAAGTGCGTCTTTAGTATTAGGTGTGTGATGGAGTACGCCACTACTAACGATCACATCAAAGCTTTCTTCGGGATATGGCAACGAAAAAATATCTGCTTGTGCTAGGTAGAGCTTCGTAAAGTGTGAGAGATAATTTTTGGCTACAAATGGAGATATATCAATACCATAAAACTGTTGTGCATAGTGACCATATGTGCGTGCGCTTAGTCCACATCCGACTCCTGCATCAAGAATGATCTTGTTGGAAAACAGGTCTTTAATGTCATCCTCATTTTTGAATCCGAGAAAACCCATTGCTAATGGTTTAGTTACCCTTTCAAACACGCCATCATCGTGTAATCTACCTGTTCGATTCCATTTATACTCGAATGATTCTGACACCTGCTTTTGCCCAATCTCTTGGTATCCTTCAACAAATACTGGAATCGAATCCCGAACTGGATAGGATTTTCCATTTTCGCAAATCAGGGCTTGCGTTGTCCAATTCAGCTTTAGAAGCGTCTGTGGATCAACATAAGGGACGGCCTGTATCTCATAGTTGTCAGGTGTAAGGTTGGCACTCATTATGTTATGGGCTCCTCTCCCAATTCGTTGATCAGGTCTCTAGTAACGGACTGCTGTTCCGCGTACGGCCCACCTTGTTATGGTCCCCCAGCCTGTTTTTCCTGGATCTGTTTCGCTACGTGGACGGCAATCAAAACATGAGCCAGTTCCTTGAGTTCGTCCATGATGAAGACCGAGGAAGAGCCTGCCGGACCTATGCCTGCCTATGCCCCAGAGGGAATCTCTATGGATTATCTGCCATGTGAAGGCACTTTTTCTCTCCGAGCCGGAGGCCAACTTCTGTATCCGTTTAGGCGAAAACCTCTATAATGAAATCTTTCATGTCTTTGTTGATATCTTTCATCAATCTCATTTCATTCAGCAGTCGTGCCAGTTGATAGTAGGTGTTTGCGACACCACCCGCTAATCCGATGTTCATTTTTTGCTAATAATAAAAGTGGATATAGTCTTCCGCTTTATCTGCCAACGCAATCGCAGACTGTCGAGTATCGCTACCAGTAATTACAAAACCCGACCGATCTCCACCCATTTTCACGGAGCGCACTTCGTCCCCCTCATTGACTAAAACTCCACAATCCAAAATATTTTTCCATGTCTTGACATCATCGATCCCGGTAACTTTTTTTAAAATGCCCGGCTTTGGGGTCAGAAACCTATAGACACATCCCCTTGTATGGAGAGGGATCAATCTGTGAGGTCTCTCTCCTAAGGCAATGCGCACCACCTCCTTGAACATTTCAATACCTGTGACAAACGGCACAATAGGGTCTGGAATGCCACCGCCTCCACAGCGAGCTCCGATTTCAAATAGCTTCGGCCCGTCTGGTGTCGTACAGATTTCGACGTGGGCGGCACCTGTATCAATGCCTATTGATTGGACCGCCTGTTTCGTTGTTTCGTGGACCTTCTGTAGCTCCGGTCCAGTGAATATAGTGGGATATATAACGCTTTTGTCTACCCGGTAGGGTGGCGGTGTCTTCTCTTTGTCTGAGACTGCTAGGACATAGGTTTCTCCTGCATAAGTAATGGTTTCTACACTATGCTCAATGCCACTCAGGAATTCTTCTATTACCACGGATTTGTCTTCGTAGAAACTCTGAGCAAATTCGAGTGCCGGCTTCAATTCACACCGATTGTGGATTTTTGACACGCCTCGGCTTCCTCCCCCCCGACTATCAGCCGGTTTTAGAATAAGGGGCCATGTATCTAAGTCTTCCACAGCCACATACGCTTCATCTATAGACTTAACCACGCGGAACCTGGCAGAGGGCACAACTGCTTCTTCCCACTTTCTTCTCATCCAGGCTTTGCTTGTTGCGAATTCTGCCACCTTTGGACTAATGCCAATCAGCCCCATTTCTTTTGCAACGACTGCCGCTGTCATGACCCCAAAATCATTCACCGCCACAACGCCGTCCACAGCATATTTTTTTGCCACACCGATAGTGTCTTCGATATTAGAGATATCCATAACCTCATAATGATCTGCAAATCGGAACCCATCCGCCGCTGGATTCTTGTCAGTGACTATGACATGGTATCCCAGTTTCCGTGCAGCGAGGATGGAACGAACGTAATACCTTGAGGCACCCAGAATCAATATGCGCTTTTTCATTCACAGGACTCCAAATGAATCATCTCAAAAAAGGCCTGGCGCTTCATGATGGTTTTTTCAACCAAGCTGACGTTTTCCAAAAATTCCGTTCGAGGTTCATAAATGACGTACCCCTTTCCATCAGCTACACCAATTACTCTAGAGGGATTCGACACGGAGTCTACTACGATTTCTCCGTGCCTGCCCACTAAACCGCCTGCTACAACCGAAACGCCTGCTATCTCCGTTCGGCCCATCAACTCCTTGACTGTGCGCTCAGTGCCCAACAAGGATGCAAGTTCGCTGGCCAGGGCTGCGCGCATATCCGGCCGGACAACCCGGATACCATGCTCGTTACAATAGGCAATCACTTCCGCCGATACGGAACCAATTCCGCCGTCAAATACTAGGCCATCGCCTCTCATCACCTCAACCATGGTACGGCTAATCATGGATTCTTGCCTGGAGAACGCCACCAGCACTTCGGCTTCTCGTGCCGCTTCAACAGCATCTACCTGGATCTCCAAATCCATTCCGCTCAGTGACAATTGTTTTAATACCTTCGCACAAAATTCAAGTCGATTGCGTACGTCTCCAGTGAGCGTCACCTTGGCTCTTTGTTCCATCATAGACAGAGTGAGCTTTAAAGCCAGATTATCCGTTCCGCAAACGATGACATGGCGGCCCCGAATGCCCTGCAATAAGACTCGGATTCCCTGGTCCACGCTACGCACCCACACGTCACAGTCTTTGTATCCCACCACATGACTCTGTTTCGTAATGAGACGCACTTTGCTGATTAAGGGTTCGTCAAGATAGGATTTGAGTTCTGCATCCACGAGCAGGATGTCCACGATGCCATCGGCAACTTCGACGATTTTTTCAAGTGGTACGGGGCTGTCCACCTCGACGCTGCCAATGACGTAATCAAACTCTTCCTGTACGAATCGTGAAACGGTTGTCTTTTCGACGGTGCTGGGAGCTGCCACGATGTTAAGAACACTCCTCCTGCCGCGTTTTTTTGCTGCAGCCCTGACCGTGGTGACCACCTTCTTAACGGCTTCGGGAAGAGAATCGTCAGGAACTTCCCCTATCTTCCTGTCAGGGAATGTGAAATCCGGCAAGGAAATGATATGTAGACCCGCTCTGCCTGCTTGGCGATGTTGTAACTTCCGGGCAATGTGTTCGACGAGTTCCTCATGTGCATAAACTTGATCTGCTCGGCATAGGTCAATAATCACGTCACGTGGATCAACGCCACAGAGGTCAGCATATTTGAGAATTGTCTTAAGGTAGCTCGAATGAAAGCCTGCATAGCCCGAAATAATGTTGATAGAATCAAAACCCTTCTCCTGCAACATTGGTTTAATGAGCCGTTCGCTGATATCCATCACACGATTGAGGCCAATCCCAAGGTCAACCCCTCGCTTTTTCAAAACGGCAACAAGAATTTCGGTGGCAGGATTTCCGCCACCTCTTCCCATCCCCTGTAGTGTACAATCGATGCGATGGGCACCACAATCGATTGCTGTCAACACGTTGGCCATGCCAAGGGCGAGGTTATCATGGCAATGAAGTCCTATAGGTATATTGATGATGTCTTGTATGTACCGGATATAGTTTTTGATATCATCGGGTAACATAGTACCAGCAGAATCTACCAGGCAGACCAGGTCAACACCGAACTTTTCCGAGAGCTTCGCTTGTTGAGCAAGTTCTTTTGGCGGCAAAACATAAGATTTCATCAGGTTGGCCGAAACGAACATGCCCAGTTTCTTGGCATGTTCGACATACTCCTGGGACTGCTCGACCTCGGTGACATTAGTGCCAATTCGAATGAAATCCATCCCATATTTGGCACCCAGTTCCAAATCCTCGTGACGACCGATGCCTGGGATAAAGAACATACCCCACAGTGCATGCTTGAGTGTGCTAGCGGCTGCCTGCATATACTCTTCGTCTGTGGCTGCCGCAATACCCTTGCCGCAGTTTGAAGCGTTCAAACCTACTCCGTGCCCTATTTCGATTAGGCTGAACCCCGCATTCTCCAAAGCAGAAGCAATGATGGACGTATCGCGAGCTGTAAACTGGAAATCTATGGTGTAGCTGCCATCGCGGAGGGTGCATTCGAGGATTTCTATGTTACTCATGAGACCGCTCCCAGTGGAGGTTTGCAAATTCAGATATTGTAAGGAATGAAATTGATCCGACTTGCATCTGAGCAAGCTCTCGAACGGTATTAAGATTTTGTTCAAAAGCGTTCATGTCAAAGGCTAACAGACCGTGGACCTTGTCTCTTGGGAGCAGTTCATATGGGTGTGTAATTGTGATCAGGTGGTTATGTTGTTTTAGCCAATCTTCCAGAGGTTTCCTCAACAGGTCAGGAGAGTATGCCAGATTAATATAACGAAGAACAGTCTCCAAATCATAGGGGGCCTTAACGTGCGTCACGGAAATAGGTACCTCCAGGATGGATAGGTCGGGCCGACCTGGAACACGGTAATCTGATTCAGATGGGAAATAAGGTTCCAGTGGCGTCAGTGTCCAATCTTTTTTCGTTTCCTCCCATATATATTGGGGGCGTGGTATAGCGCTGCTGTCCACATCAAAACCCAAGTCAGAAATCAAGCACATTGTTTTGTTTGTATGAAAACCCCAACCCATTCGCACGCACTTAAGCCCATAGGATTGAGCGAGAGGTGCATCTAGTGATAATTCTTCCAATATCATGGCTTCTTCCACATTTTGTTTCCAATTTCCCCCTGCTTGAATGTAACAATGGGGATGCCACCCGATTTCATGACCACTGTCGATTAATTCATTTATGATTGATTTATATTCCCGAAAGAAGTGATCCGCATACCCCCAGATAGACCGGACCTGTTGGTCAAGGCGAATGAACCAGGTAGTACGAACCTCGGGATACCGTTCTAGAATTGTAAGAATTTCAGGGATTGCCTTGGCAAATTCATTGGTAGTCCGCCAAGTTTCTGTATAGTCTGCAAGGTCAACATCAAAAGTCAAACAGACGCTTATAATATTTGCCAACAAGCCCCTATCACCTTTCTTTGTATCTCTTCAGTCATAGCTGGGTATATTGGAATAGACAACGTTTCGGCATAACACTGCTCAGCAGCAGGAAAGCGTTCAGAATTTATTCCGCATGCTCTATGCAAAAGTGAATCAACCCCCTTGCGGACCTGAATTCCTTTTGCATCAAATGATGCCCTAAGCACCTCAAATTTTTTTTTGGTACGGATGGGAAAACGGAAAAAAATGCTATGATCTCGTACGCAATGAGGCAGTTGAACAGGTAGTCCTTCAAGCTTAGCGAAATAGTAATCTGAAATGGCACGTCTCAAATCTAAGGATATAGCGTACTGGGCGAGCTGACTCAATCCCAGAGCTGCCTGCAAATCTGTCAGCGGATAGCGAAAACGAGGGCTCAACCGATTACTGTTACCCTGTTTAAGCTCTCTCAATTTTGGTAACAGGTTTTTATCCTTAGTCAGAACCATTCCGCCTTCGCCTGTCGTAAGCAGTTTGGTCGCATGGAAGGACGCGATACAAAAATCGGCGATTGTCCCGGCCAGCTTCCCATCACGCGTTGCTCCAAGTGCCTGACAGCAGTCTTCAATTACTGGGATACCGAGTGCGCACACAGGCTCAACAGCAGCCACAATTCCAAAAATATGAACCACAATGATGGCCTTCGTTTGAGGCGTAATATGTGGTCTTACACTGGCCAAGGTCATGCACCAATCATGACCAACGTCACAGAATATCGGTTGTGCCCCCGTCGCAACTACAGCGTCCCAAACTGATCGGCAAACATACGTCGGGATGATGACTTCATCACCTTCACCAATATCCAAACCTTTCAATAAAAGAAACAGCGCGCTAGTTCCGCTGGAAGTGGCTATTCCACCTTCCAATCCCAAGTACTCACTTACAGCGCCTTCAAACTTTTCTACTAGCTTTCCTTCTGCAATCATTCCCGATTGCAAAACACTACCGATAACCATCTGGTCTTCGCGTGTTAGGCGCGGTCTGGAATGAGGAACGATCCCAATGTTTTCCTTCATCATTTTTCTTGAAATAAGCATTCCGTAATCATTTCAATGCACATTGAACCCCATAGACTCCTTGGCTTTTGTGTGGAGAGATATCGGCTCATACGATTTTCGATGTTCTGAGGAAAGTCTCATAACATTTTCAACCATTTTTGCCTCAAAGCAATCACTAGCGATCAATACGAGATTTGCTCCGCTCTCAGCCAGCCGTGCAGGTGATTGGATTTCTAATCCCTGGTGGGTATGCCTGCCCCATTTGTTCTGATTATCGTCAATAACAAGCGTCACATCCTCTGGCATAAGGTTAGTGTACGTATGTAGATTGTCATGAAAAATACCTGAACCGTAAATTGCCATCTTTCGATGGCCAGAACGGACCCTTTTAAGAACTGAGTCAAGCTCTGTCTTAAGTCTGAATCTGTAATAGTTTAAAACTTCCAAGTGCCGCCTTAAGCTTTCGAATGCGAGGTTGTGAGCAGGCGAGTCTGGCAAATAGGTGCGGCATTTCGTATCCTTTTCACTTATTTTTTTTGCAAAAACAGCTATACCAAACTGATAACTTGGTCCAGGGGAGTAAATATCGATAGCTTCGAAGCCTGTTTTCATAAGGAATCTTTGAATAGTTGTTCGGCTAAAGTGATAAATATGTTCATGCCATATCATATCACTCAACTGCTTTGGATAAAGCTCAACATCAGGAATCTCCAAATAGAGGATTCCGTCTTGGTTAAGAAACTCATGACACTTGTTAAGGAACGTTGTCGCGTCAATTACATGCTCCAGCACAAAAAAACTACATATTATATCGAAACGGTCTTTTGTTTCGAATTCTTCAAAGGATTTTGTGAATATGTTAGCTTGAGGAGCAATTCGATAACACACTTTACTGTATTCGACTGACGGTTCAATGCCAGTAGCATCAAAACCTTCGCGAATTACCTTCTGGAGGAAGAAACCTTCACCACACCCAATTTCAAGCAATTTTCCTCTTCTTTCCTGTATATGTTCTTTAAGAAGCTGCGTCCGTGTTTGAATTAGGCTGCGGCGCTCTTCGTCCAGATTGTCTAAGTGGATTGGAGCACGGTAAACGCTTTCATAATATCCGGTTAACTCTTCCGAGGTTTTTCGAGGATTTAGGTAAACCAGCCCACATTTCTTACAACAGACCACACGGAGGTTAAAAACGTAAGTATCTTCTGATGTTTGAACAGTGCGAGAGGTTTCCGTAACAGTTTCATATTTGTTTGCTCCGCAGAGATTACATCTCATATAAATACTTTCCATTTTCCCCGTCCAGGCTTTCAAAATAGTCTAAGATAAACACCCCATCTGAGGCGTATGTTCTCTATGTGTATTCATTTATCTTCTAGTTTTTTATCCCCGATTTACCCAATCTACCAAATTTATGAATTCCCGCTTCTACCACGTCATCAGATGCGGCAAGCGTCATCCTCAAAAACCCTTGCCCGCATGCCCCGTAAGCCGATCCGGGGACCACGGAAGCCATGGCTTCGTCAAGCAATCGCCTGGCAATAACGGTAGATGGCTCTCCCAAATTACGAATATCGTAAAACGGGTAAAAGGCCCCTCGGGGTTTTACCACGCTGATTCCTGCATCGGAACGACTTCTGAGAATCTTCAAGGCCCTGTCCCGCCGCCTCTGGTAGCGAACAACCATCTGGCTAACGGCAGGAGCAACGTCAGAATTAGTAAGGGCACATAAAGCCGCCTTCTGGACGAATGCAGAAACATTGGTGATAGTGTATTGACTGGCTTTGAGAGCCTGTGAGCTCACCGCTTCCGGACCGGCCAGATACCCGATACGCCACCCGGTCATGGCATAGGTTTTGGAGAAACTATTAATGAGTAAAGTGCGTTCACGCGCTTCGGGCAAAGAAGCCACACACATGCTGCCGGTCGTCAAAAAGGATTGCATGGTAGACCTCATCGATTTGCTGGATTTGCGAGTTCAATTTCATGATAGCCCCCTAATGGTTACGGGCACAGGTTATAGGCTTAAGCTTTAAGCAAGATACTTCCTCAGCCACCATTCAAAATTCAGCACTGACCAGATGAGCAATCGCCGGTTAATCGCGCCATCGAGATGTTCCTGTACCAGTTCTTGTAACGCCTTTCGATCCAGGTAGTTGTAAATATGAGCATTATCTTTAAAGATAATCTTCTGCACATATTCAATGCTGTCACCTTTGAACCAGGACGCGTCAGGTGCGGAAAAGCCATGCTTGATACCGCTGGTAATGGTTTCGGGCACATAGCGTCCCATGACTTTTCTCAGGACTAATTTACCGTCTCTTGTTTTTTCAAAATGCTTTTTGACCTTGCCGGGCTCGTTTTCGCTTATGCGGATGACTTCTTTAAGGTTCTGTAGCTTCAGGGTTACAGGCACCTGCATAGCAAAATCGACAAGGTCATTGTCTAAAAAAGGCACCCGTGTTTCCAGGCTGTGGGCCATACTCAGTTTATCATCAACGACGAGAAGGCCGTGAAGGAAAGTTTTTGCCTCAAAATACAGTGAATGATTTATATAGTCTTGAGGCGTCGCGAGATTGTGTGCCTGTTCCCGAAAAACATCGCGGAAGATATCATGGGTCCAAACGTGTCCAACTTCGTTCCACACAGGCCGAAACACGTTGTGGATAGTTCTGTTAGGAATCAGGCGTTGCCAAAATGCGTAATATTTGTCAATGTAGCCTTCAAAACTATCATTAACAATAGCACGGTAATAGCGCCAGGGATAGCCAGCAAACAATTCGTCGCCACCTGAGCCGGTCAAGATCACCTTGACAAACTTGGAAGCCAATTGTGCCGCGTAGAAGTTCGGATAACTTTGACCCACCCGGGGTTCTTCCAGATGCCAGGCCAATTTGGGCAAAACCCGTTCCATATCCCCGGCCTTGAGCACCATCTCGTAGTGCTCCGTCTTGAAGAGATAGGACATGAACTCAGATTTCTGACGCTCATCAAAGCCTAGTTCCAGGCCCGACGCCGAGTGCAGATCAAAGCCACAGGTGAAGGTTTTTATATAAGGTAGTTGGGTGGCAGCAATGGCAGTGATTGAACCCGAATCCATACCACCGCTTAGATAGGAGCCCAGTTCCACATCGCTTATAAGCTGACGATTTACTGCCTGACGGAAAAGGCGGTCGAGTTCCTCTATATATTCGGCTTCAGTGGCGGGATGTTCGGGTTCGCGGAAATCGAAGTCCCAATATTGGACAGGCTTAAGGCTGAAGGAGTCAGGCACAAGGGCAGAGCCAAGAGGGAGTCTGGAGTAGTGGCCAGGAGGGAAAAGTTTGATGCCTTTGAGCAGAGTTTTGTCAGTGAAAATATTTTGGAACGTGAAGTATTCAAGCAGAGCCTCCAGGTCGATGTCCCGACGAACAGCAGGATGGGTGAGGATTGCTTTTTGCTCTGAAGCAAAAATGAAGTAATTGCCTGTAAAGGTGTAGTACAACGGTTTAATTCCGTAGCGGTCCCGGGCCAGGAAAAGCTCCTGTCTGGTCTTGTCCCACACGGCAAAAGCGAACATGCCGTTGAAGCGGTTTAAGCAATTAGCTCCCCACTGGGCGTAAGCATGGAGCACCACCTCGGAATCGGTCCGGGAGCGGAACTGATGGCCCAGGCTTTCCAATTCCATGCGCAGTTCTTGGAAGTTGTATACTTCACCATTGTAGGTCAAGGCATGATTACCGTCCGGTGAAAGCATGGGCTGGTGGCCAGCAGGAGAAAGGTCAATGATGGCCAGCCTTCGATGACCCAGCCCGATGAAGCTATCGATGTAGAACCCCTCTCCATCTGGCCCGCGGTGGGCGATGGCATCGGTCATTTTCCGCAAGTTCACCGGAGATACTGGTTCGCCGTTCAAGTTAAATATTCCGCAGATTCCGCACATACTTATCGTGTTTGAGCTTTCAAAAGCTGTTGGGCTACATATTTCTGCTCATCTTCTGTCATTTGGGGATACAGAGGTAGAGTAATGCTCAGTCTGTCAGCAACGAATGAGTTTGGATAATCATGATTCTTGATTCGATATTTGTCCCTGTAATAACCGAGTGTGTGAACTGCGTGTGTCCCTTGCCGGGTTGAAACCCCTCTATCCTCGAGCTTGGCCATTAGCCGGTTTCTGAGCAGATTCAACCTGTTGACTTCATCCCAGTCTATTTTGCCATCAACTGTCAACTTATTGCTGACGACCAAACAGACGTATGATTGATAAGCGTGGACATAATTCTGTGGCACATACGGGATTTTCAGCCACTCTATCCCTTTGAGCAGTTCATTGTACCTGTTTGCCCTCGCCATCCTGTTTCTGATTATCTCATCTGCCTTTTGCACCTGTGTAGTTCCAAGCGATCCCTGTATATCTGTCATTCTGTAATTGAAGCCGAGGACATTATATTCAGGCAAGAGCGATCCGCCCTTCTCGATGTGTCTTTGCAGATCAGATTTTGAAGCCCCATGGTCACGGAGCGAACGGACTCTGTCAGCCAGTTCATCAGAGTTTGTGGTAAACATCCCCCCTTCCCCGGTGGTCATCGCCTTTCTCGGATGAAAAGAGAATGCTGCCGCATCATCCCAGGTACCGGAATGCTTCAGCCCAAAGTCCGAAGCTGAAGGATGAGATATTCCTGAACCGAGCGCACACGCGGCGTCTTCCAGCACTCTGAAGCCATATCTGCCGGCAATCTCGCATATTGCGGGCATATTAGCGCTTAGGCCAAAAAGGCTGACAGGCATGATAGCCTTGAGATTTCCGTTTTGAGCATTGTGCTCACAAACCTCTTCTATTTTTTCAATATCTATGTTGAACGTTCCCAGATCAACGTCACAAAAAATCGGTCTAGCCCCGCAATATTCTACTGCATTAGCGGTTGCAATGAATGTGAATGAGGGGACAATGACTTCATCTCCAGGTGCAATTCCCAAAGAAAGAAGCCCAAGATGTAGAGCAGCCGTGCAAGAATTCGTAGCAACAGCATGTTTTACTCCTGTGAATTCAGCAAATAGCTCCTCGAATTTCTTCACATTTGGTCCCTGTACTACCCAACCAATTGACAGCGGTCTGAGAATGGCCTCCCTGTCTGAATAATCAAAGACTGGTCTTGTTACGGGTATTTGCATTTGAGGCTGTACGGGAGGTTTCTGCTTGCCTTCTTTGGTGATCTTGTTGGGGTCTATGACCTCAAACCCCTCGTCTGCTGCCGCGTTGCACACTTGTGAGTCTGATGATATCAATACCGTTCTAACGTTGAAATCTTTGAGCCTGGTTTTCAAAGATATGGCAGCAGATAACTGAATACAATCATAACCTTTCAACGGGTAGACTTGGGCCAGCCTCGCAGATAGACTGACAAGTTCCTGGCTTGCTGGTATTATACTGTATTCATCATCAAAATCCAACAATACCCTATCCAATACAGCCCCATAATCGTCATCTGAAAGCTCTTTTTCCCTATATCTCTTGCTCAAGGCGGATATGACTTCCGTTTTACTGATAGATACAGTTGAAAAGTGACAGTCTGGTTTAGTAATTATATCGGCTATGAATTGAGAGCCCTGCTCTCGGATATATCTTTTTACGATAGCGCTTGAATCAAGATAATAATAAATCAATCTGACTATCTCCGATCCTCAATTATGGTTTCTGAAACCGGTCTGCCATGCGCCTCTACCAAGGGATGCCTCCTGCGAGTCTTTTTTGTCGTCACTACGGCAGAGGTCTTTTCCAAATATCCTTCATTTACCAGAGCCCTGACTATATCTGACATGTTCCCATATGGTTTCTTTGCCATACATATGGAAATCGTTTCCCCGTTTAACTCGACCTCGCCTTCAATCGGCGGAGATCCTTGTGGTAATATGTTCTCTTCTAACCTGATGGTATTCCCCTCGATAATCGCCTTCATTACATTCCCCCAAATTTCTTATATCAGATTTCGGCAATCCGGGATGGGCTTTTTTGATAACTGATAACCTACGCCTCTTCTATTCCTGCTTTCTTGCGTCTCTTTTCCACTTCTTTGATATGCGATTTTCGCCATTGGATAAGCCGCCCCAGACCATCTTCCAGGTCCACTGTCCATCTAAACCCGAGATCATTTTCGGCTGCAGTTGCATCCCCCACACGATTGGTCACAAAGGTCTGGCCCGCAGGTTCATACTGAATGTTCAAATCCGAACCAGTGATTTTCAAGATCAAATCCGTCAATTCCTTGATGGAAGTCTTTATGCCTCGGCCCACATTGTAAAAGCCAAAAGGAACATCGCTTTTAAGTGCACACACATTAGCGCGGGCCGCATCACCAACATAAATGAAGTCATAGGCCTGGCTGCCGTCTCCAAAAACAACCGGGGGAAATCCCTTATCGAGGTTGTCGAGGATCTTCATCATAACAGCAATATAGGTGCCCTTATAATCCTGGCGAGGCCCATAGACGTTCATATATCTCAAGCCCACACCGTTAAGGTCATAACGCGTGTGATAAGATTTGAACATGTGTTCCCCGGCGATTTTTGTAGCACCGTAAAATGTCCAGTTGTTGTAAGGATGACCTTCTGTCATTGGTTCCTCGACGGCATCCCCATAGACAGATGCGGAAGAAGAGTAAACCAGCCGCGCTACTTTATTGGCCACACACGCCTCCAGTACATTGAAGGTGCCACGGATATTCACATCAAAGGCCGCTCTCGGGAATTCATAGCACTGAAGAAGCCACAAAGCTGCCAGATGAACAACGCCGTCCACGCCTTTCATGGCTGCATCCAGTACGTCCGTCTGAAGGATATCGCCTCCGATTTCAAAGATCCGGCAACGTGGATCTTTCAGAGCTTCTTCCAGGTTTTCACATGTTCCCCTGCAAAAATTATCATAGACGATAACCTCTTCCACGTCTTCCTTAAGCAGCTCCTCCACCACATGCGAGCCGATAAGTCCGGCCCCGCCGATAACCAGGATTTTCTTGCCGCGAATATCCATACCTGTTCCTCTCACTACGGAGTTGAAGATAATATTTTTGCGTCTTTCAAAGGATGTATTTTTGAATTCTTAATGCCTTCTGCCGCACATTTTTGCACTGTTGAACCCATTCTTGATTTACCACATCTACAGTCTTGTCATAAAGCGTATCCACTGTTTGACCTTCAAATAATAATCATGAGTAAACCCACGGCTCTGCCGGGGGATTCCCAGAGTTTGACTTTATTCGCTTCTTCACTGCGCAGTACAGTCCTTTTAAGCAGTTGCAGACCATCTGGACTCCGGTTTTCACCGGAGTGACAACTTTTTACGAATTCGTCTTTGTTAATGATGAAAAAGCTCATCAACCCTTCAAATCTGTCCTCTGATCTCTGATTTTACCCTGATTTTATCCTTGACTTATCATGCATTCGTGCTATCTTAAATCACAACATTAATTTTAGGAGTAGTTATGAACATTATAAAAACCGTCGGCAGTAGCGGGCAGATCTCCCTGGGTAAAAAATACGCGGGTCAAACCGTAATGTTAAATGAGATAGACATAGGCGTTTGGATCGTCAAGCTGGGGCGCTTCATTCCCGATAATGAAAAATGGCTTCACAGGCCGGATGTTCAGACCGATCTCAATGAAGCTGTTGCCTGGGCAGAAGAAAATTCACCCAAAGAGACAAACTTTGAGGAATTAGAAGCCCGGATCAAATGATGAACCAGAAAACACATCAACACATACGTTTGGATTTGAACAACCCCGTCTTTCAACGACAGCTTTTCAACCTCACCAAAAGCGATCAGTGCAACATTCTAAATACCTTGCGAAAATTAGCGAACATGACATGGCAACAGGTATATGCAGATTATGGTTTAAAATGGGAGCTTATTCTATCACAAAAAGGTCCAAGCGGTAACAAGCTTTACAGTGTCCGAATCAGCAAGGGGTTTCGTGGAGTGGCATATCGTGACGGCTCATGGCTGCGCCTGCTGTCGTTACATCCTGACCATGATTCTGCTTATCAGTAAACAACACTGATCCCTGTTTTATGATATCTGACTTCCGAGTAAGGCGTACTGACAGTACGTCGTCGAGGATTTCGACTGATAACGCAGCCCAAAATTTTTTTCTGAAAGTCAATATTTGTCTGGAAAAACACATTGGGAGTGGGCGAGATTGAATCATAAATAACGCTGGAAAGTCGTTCTTCCAGGATAAAGGGATCATCCTGGACGCCAACCACTGTTCGGTCGTCATCAACACCAAGGCACACCGTGCCGCCTGAACCATTGGAAAATGCAACTATCGTTCTTAGTATATTCTTTCTGTTTCTGGGAAGTTCCCTTTTAAACTCAAGGGTTCTGCCTTGTAATAGGCATGGAGCATGGGGCCGAGAAAGCGTCCCAGTATCCAGCGAAATCTTTGAATATCGTTCTTTTCCCTGGTGTTTTGCAATGCGGACCGTATGGAATTGTAATCCTGGAACTGGGGATAATCCCCAAATACGGCCTTTAAAAAATTTTGGCTCATTGTTAAACTCCGCAATCCGCAATTCGAAATACTGTACACCCAGCTCCGCCCGTTCAGTTACTCGGCAAACGTTAACGTAGCCTACTGAGATACTAGCCTTTTATGTTGTTTTGAATCTGCCGCCCAAGCCCAAGGCGTAAGTCCTAATTGACACTCGGCCAGCCCAAGATTAAGCCACCCGCAAACCGTAACCCTGGATTTCGCTGGCTATACAGGATCGTTTGTATTCAAAGTTTTTTGTTCGGCCAGTTCCAGTGGAATACGTTAGGGAATTTGACTTTTTTCCCAAACAAGCAGTTGCGGTTTCTGTTGTAACTTGGGTTTCATTCTTTCGAACTCCTCCTGACTGAGGACCAGAGATCGAATCTTCCGCTTGATATATCGTTCAGTTTTTCTGCTCAAATCGTTTAGATGATACTGATCAATATTTCCTACCAATAAAAGATCAATGATTCCAGTATCTTTGCCTTCAGCGTAATCATCGATCAAATAGGCCAGTTCCAGATCACCCAGCCTGCTGGCAACACCGTCTATGACCTGGTCAATGCCGATGACTTTACTAACCATGGATTTGAGTTCCGGAAACAGTGGATGTTCTTGGTTAGCCGCATAAAAGACATGACGGCCGTTTTTTTCGGATTTGAGGAGGTTTGTTTTTGTAAGCTGGTTGAGCTCTTCCCGAACCGAGTTCGTGGAAACATCGAACTCCTTGGCCAGTTCCCTCAAGTATGACCTTGTATTCGGGTTAAAGAAAAACCTGATCAAAAGCTTGATCCTGGTCTTTGATGATATGATGCCTGTAAATAGATTATCCAAAATTACCCCGTTACGAGTAAGATAACTACTCATAACACAACAAAAAACGTTGTCAACATAATTTTTCTGGTGTTTTGTATTTTTTTAACAGTTGGGGCAACCGGGAGAGGGTTAGGCCCTTTTTGCTTTGTCTGCCTGTTGCCATTATTTTTTTTGGTTAATAATACGCTGAATCACGTCCTGGCAACGGTGCAGGTTTTGAAGGTCCTGAATATCTGCGTTGACCATAATTTGAACCAGTTGTTTGAACGTAACCGTTGGCTCCCACCCCACTTCTCCACGGGCTTTAGATGCATCACCGAGAAGATATTCAACCTCTGTGGGACGGAAGTAGCGAGGGTCTATGCGCACGACCTCGTTGCCTGTCTTAGGCATAAGGATCGCACTGCTTGAGGTATCAGGCTCAAAGGTAGCATCAGACGCGACTTGATCTCTATTAAACCCGGTAAGGACGGCTACTTCTGAGGTGCCGGAGCCACGCCATTCCAGTTCCATGCCGGCTTCTTTAAATGCCAGTTCGCAGAATTCGCGAACGCTGTGGGATTCACCGGTGGCAATGACATAATCCCCAGGGCGGTCTTTTTGGAGCATAAGCCACATGGCTTTTACATAGTCCGGTGCGTAACCCCAATCTCTTTTTGCCTCAAGGTTTCCCAAATAAAGGTTCTCCTGGAAACCATACCTGATTCTTGCGACAGCGCGAGTAATCTTGCGTGTCACGAATGTCTCACCGCGAAGAGGTGATTCGTGGTTGAAAAGGATGCCGTTACTGGCAAAGATATTGTATCCTTTACGGTAATTCTTGACCAGCCAGTAAGCGTAGACTTTTGCTGCTGCATAGGGACTTTGAGGCTCAAAAGGGGTCTGCTCGTTTTGGGGTGCTGGGGCGCTACCGAACATTTCGCTGGATGATGCCTGGTAGAATTTGGTTTTAACTCCAGTCTTTCTGATTGCCTCCAGGAGTCTCACTGTGCCAAGGCCTGTGACATCCCCGGTATATTCCGGCATGTCAAAGCTAACCCGTACGTGGCTCTGTGCTCCAAGGTTGTAAATCTCAGCAGGCTGGATGTTGTAGATCAGGTCTGTTATCTGGCCGGAGACGGACAGATCGCCATAGTGGAGGTGGAGTTTTGCATCCGGAAGGTGAGGGTCTTGATAGATGTGATCGATGCGATCCGTGTTAAAGGTGCTGGATCGGCGGATGAGGCCGTGGACTTCATAGCCCTTTTCCAGGAGTAATTCAGCCAGGTAAGCGCCGTCCTGGCCGGTGATTCCGGTTAATAAAGCGATTTTATCGTTGGATGACATAGCAACTCCGATCTGTTTTTTAGCCACAGATCCACACAGACTGAGATGGGAGCTGAAGGCTCAAAGCTGAAGGCTCAAAGCTGAAGGCTCAAAGCTGAAAGCTCAAAGCTGAAAGCTCAAAGCTGAAGGCTCAAAGCTGAAAGCTCAAAGCTGAAGGCTCAAAGCTGAAGGCTCAAAGCTGAAGGCTCAAAGCTGAAAGCTCAAAGCTGGTGGAAAAGTGAGCTAAAGTGAACTATACCTCGAAAGGCCACAAATAACGATTTTTCGCTGGCCATGAACACCAATAGCTGTGTTGCTCAGGCTTGCAATAGCCTGCTATTCCGCGCCTTGCTCTTGATGCTCATTGCTCACCGAAAAAAACGCAATTTGCAACCTTCCGAGGTATAACCGATCAGTTTCAGCACAGCTTTTTTTAGAGTGCGGACTGGGTCAAATGGTTAAGTACCACTCAACCACTCAACTGTTTACGTATACCAAAAGGAAGAAGAGATGTCAGACAAAGAGAGGTTTTTGGATTTTTTCAAGGAAGTCGGGATCAAAAGTTCACCTGTCTCACCAGAAAGTGTTTTCCTTGAAATGGAAGCAGAGGTAGTGTGGGCAACTGCTCTTAGTGTCGGTCAGTTATGGTTTTTGTTTGACAAAGACGACAACTATCTTGGTTTGCTGAATGACGAAACCATGGAGTTTGAGGAAAGGGAGAAGTAGGCGTCTCGCCAGTTCTGCGAACTCATT
>JAUVJO010000392.1 GCA_030592345.1 Deltaproteobacteria bacterium | reverse complement strand
TTATTCAGGCCAGAATAATGAAAGCGCTCAACAATACTGCTCGATAAACCGCTTTCTGACGGTTTCATGCCGCAATCAATAGACCAAAGACCGTCAAAAGACCATGTCAGACGCCGCAACATCTCCAAACGCAACACCTACCAACTAACCCCCTTGAAAGCAATACCCTATATAATGACATCTTAAACTGCAACGGGCTTCTTGAATCCCGCAGGGCGGGAAAACGACTTTTCAGGATCGTCTCAATCCTAATAGGTTCTGTCAAAGTTGTCTAAACATTGTGAAGCACCTGCCACTCTCTGCCAATTTGCTCAATGACATCCTCCGACGGCGAAAACACCGCTGCAACATGCGGATTGCCGTAGGTCACCTGGAAGGAAGCCATACCAAGGGAAAGACCGTTGGACATACGGCGCATCTCGCTGAGAAACAGATCGTAATAGTTGACCGGTCCACTCCGTAATTCAAAACAGAATATGGAAATGACCCATTTTGGCCCAACGACTCCGACGTTCTGGAAATACTTGATTAGCAGGCTGACGTCATTTGGCCGAAGCATGGCGTCATCATCGACTGGCCCTTCTGTATCTGGGAGGAAAGTCATCGGATCCATTGTGAATAACCAACTTGTTTCTGGCGCTGGCGGTTTGACCTTCGAAAGACCCTGACGCCATGAATTGCCGTGGACGTGCAAGTCCGTTTCGGACCAGCGCGCGAGTAATTCTGTGACTTTGTTCTCACTGACTTCGAATAAGTCACCAGAAATATTGTCGTCGCCGATTATTGAGGCGACAAGCTCGGCTGTGTTGGGGTAACGGTCAAGGGAAGCCTCATTTCGACGGTAGGCGGCGACGCTGGGAAAGTCGAGTCCTGAGTTTAGCCAATGGCAGAGCCGGCGATTGCGGCTTGGCGCGGGGAAAGACTCTTGTGGTGCCATTGAGTGCGTGCACGTGAGGTGAAGGGAGTGGTTGGTAATAGCAGACACGGCTGCAAGTTCGACACCGTGCTGGAGTAAGTTTCCGTCATTGCCTTTAGCCATGATTGAATCTCTATTTGACAGAACGCTTCACATCAGCGGCAGCAAAAAGCAGAGCGACGAGGAACGAGGAGCGCCGCTTTTTGATGTCCGCTGGATGTGTTTGTTGGATGCTGAATCATGTGTGTTGCCAGTACGCAGAAAACCACTTTAGAAAGCCCTCAATGTCTCGCGCCAAACGCCGAGGCGTAAAAGAAATGACCTTTACCTTTTCTAGAGGCTTTTCTTGGTTCAGCTTAGCGGGAATCATTGTAATCATTTCCAAATCCCAGCTACTTTCTCCCCAGCCGAAGAACGACATATGCTTTTCGGACGAATGCATAAGATACTTATCACGCAATACTTTTATGGGGATGCTATACCATTCCGAAGAGGACATTAGCTTTTCCTGGTACTTTTTATGATCCTGGCCGATTGCATCCGGGTTTTTTGACAAGAACTCAATATGTTTGTTGAACGATGTAAATGAGGGCAGTCTGTCGCCTGATAGAAACCTACTGGAAATTGCTATTGTCCGATCCAGTAGAATGCATGCATGAATAATTAGGCTTTGATAGTCAAGCTCCAAATATGGACCAATGAGATTTCGTTTAGCGGCTAGCTGTTTTTGGCGTTTTGTATATTTTTCATTTTTGGGGTGATAACGAAGCTCCGCATGACCTCTTCTGGCTACTGAGATATGATCAAGGCATCTCTTGAGGCACAGGCTATACCATGAATACGCCTGAAGATACCTCCCAATATCTCCTTTCATAAAAATCGCGTTTTCGTCGCCAATTGTACGAATAAGCGCTTCTAAAGGGTCTGTTCCAAAACGCCGTGATTCTCTATGAACATTCAGTGTTTCGGATACTGCCTTATGCCCCACAACGAGGTCTGGATGTGTTCGGACTATTTCACGTAAATCCATACCTATTGCATCCAACGTATAGCGTTTTATCCGTCGCCCCGCAGATGGCATAGAGTGGATGAATTTTGAGCAGAAGCGCAATGTGGCACGCGAACACCTTCGTTCTTCGGTAGCGGGATGATGGATAAAATCCCGCTACAGCGGGATTGAACTGAGCCGCGGAACCGCATTAGGAAAAGCTTATCAATATCTATGGGGATTGTAAAGGGTGTCTTTAGGATCGTGTGCCAACCAAGAGCGCCTGGTGAGCTTTCCTGAGGGGAGATTCATCATGAAAATGGCATCGTGAGCCATCACAAAGGGCTTATGGGGGAATCGTAAAAACATAGATCGATCCCTATTGTTGAAAAACCTCACTCTCAAGGCATACCTGTCCTCTTGCTCCAGGTGGAGCATTTTTTTGATGCTTTAGCTTTTGTGTTTTTATCAAATGTTGATCATGAAGAACCCTTTTTGGGGGGTTCGCTGAAAGCAACATTAAAGAAACCACCTGAAAATTCAGGTATTTCTCCAATTACTTTCATAATTCCCTTTTTACAGAAAGGGTCCCGCGTGTGGCGGGATTAAATCGATGCCGGTAAGTTCAAGCATGAGTTGCTGTGTTGTCTTTTTGCTGGGTTGAGGCAATTCGGGAGAAAGGCCCAAGAGTTTACGACACTTGCCCAGGTCTTTCTTTTTCGATCTGTTTGCCAGAAAGCCAAAATGCCGAATGCGCATAAAGCCATCTGGCAGGACGTGGAGCAGGAAACGACGGATGAACTCGTCTGCTTCAAGGGCCATGACCTTGATCGTATCGTTGTCCTTGCGATCTCTATATTGAAATGTGACCTTGCCATTTTTAAAGGCAATAATGCGATGGTTAGAGATGGCAACACGGTGGGTATAGCGACCGAGATAGTCGAGCACCTGT
>JAUVJO010000310.1 GCA_030592345.1 Deltaproteobacteria bacterium | reverse complement strand
CACCATCCACAAAAGTCAGGGGCTGACTTTTGAAAAGGCCATTATTGATGCCAAAGCAGCTTTTGCCCATGGTCAGATTTACGTGGCCTTAAGCCGTTGTAAAACTATAGAGGGCATGGTGCTGAGCTCTCCAGTCTCATCCCGGGAAATAAAAATGGACGAAGCAATAATGTGCTTTGACGAAAACGCTCACCAAAACCCGCCCTCCGAAAGCAGGCTTCAGGCAGCCAAAATCAGCTACCAGCAGCAGTTGTTGCTTGATTGTTTTGATTTTTCACTATTGCGCAACAGTCTTAATTATCTTGCCCGGCTTTTGCTGGGTAACGCAAGAGTAGTTCAGGTTTCTGGCGTTGAAGATATCCGCCAACTGGAAGAAAAGGCTGCGGAAGATATTTTTATTGTCAGTGAAAAATTTAAGCGGCAACTACGCACAATTTTTACGGGTGGCGGCTTGCCTGAGTCAGATGCAGTTATTTTGGAACGGATCAGCAAAGCGTCAGCATGGTTTCAGGAAAAGTTTATTAAAATTTTTGAGGAGTCAGTATCAAAATTGCACGTAGAAACAGACAATACCGAACTCCGAAAAAAAATTAACAATGCCCTGAATAATCTTAAAAAAGAAATTGCCGTAAAGGTAGCTGGAGTAAAGTGCTGTGAAAATGGATTTTCACCGTCAAGCTTCCTGCGTGCTGTTTCAGCCGCTGAAATTGATTTTACCCCTGAAAGAGAAAAAAAGCGTCGGCCCCCGGCATATACCGAATCGGACGTTGGCCATCCTGAGCTGTTCCAGACCCTGAAGGACTGGCGTTCCCGCAAGGCCAAGGAGGAAGATGTTGCCCATTTTCAGGTTTTACACCAACGGATATTGATCCAGATTGTGGTATGTCTGCCCGACAATACTGCTGATCTAAGGAAAATAAATGGAGTCGGCAAGAAAACCATTCAGAAATACGGTGAAGAACTGGTGGAACTGGTTTTGGCCTATCGAAAAAAACACGGGATAGAGAAGGTCTTACTCCCGGAGCCTAAAAAACTTCCTGAAAAAAGTACCCCGGCAGAAGTTGAGGCTCCACCTTCCGGCACGAAAGATACAAGTCTCGATATGTTCAAAAAAGGATTTACTATTGCCCGGATTGCACAAGAACGAGGCCTGGTACAATCTACCATTGAAGGGCATCTGACTTTTTTTGTGGAGAAAGGCAAAATCGATATCAATAAGCTGCTTTCACCTGAAAAACAACAGGCCATTGAAAAAGAACTTGCTACAGATCGCAATAATTCCCTCAGTGAAGTTAAAAATGCCCTGGGAGATGACTACTCCTATGGAGAAATCAAAATGATGTTGGCCTACCAGAAACACCTGGCATCTGAATAAGATTACATTCCCCAAAAACTATGCCTTTTTTTCACTGTCATTCAACACGAAGATCCACGCTTCATAATTGCCATAGATATTGATGGGGTCACTCTACGCAACGCGGCTCAGTTCAATGCGACGTGTGGCGGGATCATCCCGGTACCGTTCGAGGAACTGCCGATAAAACGCTATACGTTAGGCGTCATTGGCCTTGATATCGTACACTGATGCGTGTACAATTACAGCATGAAGCGAAGAGAGCTGGAGAAGACTCTGAAGAAAATGGGCTGGTGGTTTCTTCGCCATGAGGGCAGGCATGATGTCTGGACTGATGGCAACCGGCAGGAGCCAATTCCGAGGCATACGGAAATCAACGAGAGGCTGGCTCACTCAATACTCCGTAAGGCTACAAAAAGGAAAATATCATGAGATTTTCAGGAAGAATTTACAAGGATGGCAAGTTTTGGTTGGCTGAAATCCCGATCCTTGACGCGATGACTCAAGGGCATACCCGCAAGGAAGCCCTTGAGATGGCTGCGGACATGGTGGAAACCATGGCGAATCAAGAAGGATTTCGAGTTAAAGTGTTCTTGGGTTCTGGTGGCGAATTTGAAGTAGGATCAACGGATCCGAAACCTTTGATTAGTCTTCTTCTTCAGCGTAAACGTGAGCTCAGTGGCCTTTCGCTGTCGCAAGCAGCAGAACGTCTTGGCGCATCATCACGTAACGCCTTTGCTCGCTACGAACAGGGACGCTCAGTCCCCACAGTCGAAAAGCTCAACGAGCTTTTACATGCAGTCTGCCCCGAGACTGACTTTGTTATTAGAGAAAGCGTTGCTCCCTGATTTTCAAATAACCCCAGTGGCTCCCATGGGGACAGCCTCCCATGTGATGTGCGCCGATTGCATCAATCCACAAAGTTGATCGAACAATAACATTACAAAAATACTCGATAATCCACGCTTAAAACTTCAGCTAACCGTTTGGCCATTACCTTTCCAAAATGATGAGGTAATCAGTGTTTTGCTTTGGCAGGAATCGCAGATATGAAGAGAATGACAGCATATCGGCTCTGTGGATATGCACACGTTTTCATGACAACCACATAGCCCATGGTTGTGCATCGTATGGATTGCTACATTAAGAGCAGCAAACCAACCAGCCAGGGTTAATACAAGAATCCTTTGCAGATTATGCTTCATTGCTGACACACGCTCTTCTCATACTACGGATGCAACTCAGTTGCAAGAAAGAAGTGTGGAAAGGTCAATTGAGCCGCGACTCAAGTCTGCATGCTTTGTTGCCCGTCGCTATTGAGATCTTCAATACCTGTCGGATACTCTAATCAATATTACCTATTTGACACTCATGGGGAAGCCATGTATGCAAGCCATGTATTTTTTTGTCTGGACCGTTTGTTAGACCCTACTCATTTTTTTAGATTAGGTAGATTTTTTCAGAACAGGAGGAGAGAGCATGAAAAAATTAGCAGTATTGGCCAAAATGATGATTGTGTTGTTATGTGTTTGGGGAATGCTAAGTCCTTGTTGGGCTGGAATCAAGATGGAACTTGATGAAAAGACAAAAGGAGAGGTCGGGATCTGGATGCAGACCTGGTACCAGTGGGTTGAAGACGGAAAGATAAATGGGGACGAATACGAAGACATGAACGATTTCATGATACGCCGGGCCTATATGTATCTGAAGGGCCAGGTGACAGACTATGTGAGCTTCTTCACCCACATTGCCTCAGATAAGATCGGTATGGAAAAGCCGACCGGTGGAACTTTGGACAAATCCGGGATTGGACTGGGGAGTGGCGTTGCCTGGCGAGATCTCTGGATTACCTTTAATCTGCACGAGGCCTTTAAGATCCAGATGGGACGAATGTATGTACCACTAACCCGCAACTATGGTACGACATCCACAAAGGCGATGTTGACCATGGACCTCCCTTTTATCCAGGGGGGCTCTCGGGGCGGTATCTTTTATGCCCAGAAGGTGGGTCGAGATGACGGTTTGACATTATGGGGGAATCCCTGGGACGGGCTCCTGCAATACCGCTTTATGATTTCTGAAGGGGTTGAGGATGACGCGAATCCTAAAGACAACCTCCGCTTTGTCGGCAGGCTTTCATTGAGTTTGCTGGAGCCGGAAACGAGTTGGTTCAACAAGGGGACCTACCTCGGGAAGAAAAAGGTCTTGAGCCTTGGCTTTGGCATGGACAGGCAAGACGATCTCACATTAGGCGGCCATGAGGGCGAGGACAATACGGTCTGGACCGTGGACGCCTTCTTTGACCATCCTGTGGGAGACGGTGCAGTCACAGTGGAAGCTGCCTACATTGATATCGACAATTGCACCCAGACCCAACCGCAGATGTACACTGATCTGGCATCTGGCGACGATGCCAATAACTGGTACATCAACGCAGGATATCTCCTGCCCGGCTCCATCGGCCCTGGCCGTTTTCAACCATATATCCGCTATGAAACAGTACATGTTGACACAAAAAACAACACCAACTTTTGGAGTGGTGGACTCAACTACTATCTCAAAGGGCACAACTGCAAAATAACCGCAGATTACATGCAAGTTGATCCGGACGACGAGGACAAACTCGACCGGGGCATCTTCACATTACAGTTCTGCGTCGGGTTTTAGTTGAAAGCATCATGAAACCCAAATTGGCTATGTGTAATATTAATATCTTTTCAGACGTAAACGAGCTCAAGGGTTTTGCTCTTGGTCAGGGTTTTTCTGGCATCGACTGGTCTTTTGACGTGAACACACTACCTGCCACACCTTTGGAGGAATCAAGGTGGGTGCAAGGCATATCATCCCTTGAGCCGCTCGAGGTTCGTTATCACTGCCCCTTTTCCCGGATAGACTTGGGCCACTACGACCCAAAGGAGGCAAAAAAGGCT
>JAUVJO010000362.1 GCA_030592345.1 Deltaproteobacteria bacterium | reverse complement strand
TCGGCAAGGGCCTGTGCAACAGCAGGTGTGGAGACGGTATCCTGGGAGGCCAGAGATTCCCTGAAATATGCTTGCACGCGCCTGGCCCTAGGCACCCACCTGGCCCGGAATACCTCCAGATAGAGTTTTTGTTTATTGCCGAAATGGTAATTCACTGCAGCGAGGTTACAGCGGGCCGCAGCCGTAATTTCCCTTACGCTGACTGCATCATAGCCGTTTTTGGCGAACAGGGTCTCGGCCTCATTAAGTATACGTTCCCTGGTTATTTGATCTTTTTTGTTCATTGCCTGCCCCTATTTTAATATAAACATTTGTATCAAACAAACGTTTGAATGTCAAACATTTTTTCTTTAACATATGAATGACATTTTTTGTCACTTTTCCCTTGACTTTGAGCCGATTCTTCTCCAAAATATAAAATAGAAAGTGTTTCCATTACAAATTGATTTTCTGTTAAATCCAAAAATAATGTTGGGGCTTCAGCCCGTTCTCTGTTGGCAAGCTGTTCGGTAGTTTTTCAAGGTTTTAACACCAAAGGACAATGGAACACTACGCTACTTCACTTCAGCACATTTTGGCAGAACAGGGATGTTTTGACCTGCTATTTTTAATTTCAGTTCGAATTCAACCAAGTTTATCAGAAAGCGGGGAGGCGCAGATGCATACCCGGATCATCCACCAGGACGATTTATGTGAAGGCTCTGTTGGAGACCTCTGGGAGTCCGCTGAGTGGAGGGTATAGAACGAGACGTTTCGACAAACCATATTACTAGAGATTAAAACGAGGAGGAAATATTATGTCAGTCACGATTCAAAACTTGACTTATAGGCCTGTTTTGTTGCGCCTAAACAGCGGCAAGACGTTGCACCTTGCATCAAGTACAACTTCAACGGAGATTATGGATGCAGAGGTGAATAACAATACCAAGGTTCAGAAACTCCGGGATCGACATGTCATTTCCCTCCACGAAATGGGGAAAAGGGTTAGATCCGCCGCCCCCAAAAAGGAAAAACATAAATCCGCTAAGGAAGAATCCGAATCCACAAAGAAAAAAATGACAGTCTAAACAGTCCAAAAAGGGAGGACAACAATGGCCGTTCTATCTTATCCAGGTGTCTATGTAGAGGAGATCCCGAGTGGCGTCCGGCCCATCGAGGCGGCAAGTACTTCGACAGCTGCCTTTGTAGGTCTTGCTGAGATGGGGCCGGATGATGAAGCAAAGCGGATCACAAGTTGGACGGAGTTTCAGAAGCACTATGGCATTTTTGTCAACGACAGCTATCTGGCCGAAAGCGTTTTTCAGTTTTTTAACAATGGTGGTCGGCAGTGTTACATTGTACGGATTACAAGAAATGATGCGAAAAAAGCTGACGTAACAGTCTTGAATCGTGCATCTCCTGACGTAAATGGCCTGAGGTTTTCGGCTAAGAACAAGGGGGTGTGGGGCAACTATCTTTACTTGCAGGTTGAGGATGGCTCCACCGACCCGGGCAACGAGTTCAAGATCAGCATCCGCAGGCAGAAACTCGTGGATGTTGTTCCCGAGGATTTTAAGGATATCCCAACTCTCGAGGTTCATGATGACCTGAGCATGGACCCTGACGCCGCGAACTACGTCGTTGACATGCTGAGCCGAGACTCTAATCTCATTGACACCCAGGTGCTTGCGACCAACACGAGCCTGCAGAGGGGAATCCACCGCGGAGGGATGAATCCCAACCTTGCGCCGGATGGAATAGAAGAAAACCGAAATTTTCAGATCAACGTGGACTACGACGGGTACCAGCTCATCGAATTGCCTGATAGTATTGCAACCTCAACGGACCTTTCCGAGATTGCCACTGCCATCGCTACCGCTGTGCAAGGATTAACCCGGAAAAAAACCAGTACGCCTGCTGCGGCTTTCACATCCTTTTCGTGTACCGTAGAGACAGTGGGCACGGATCAACGTCTGGTTCTGCAATCGGGAACAAATACCGGTGCTGGAACAGAAAGCACAAGTTCCTCAGTCCGTATCCAGAACGCTTCAACAAACAATGCCGCAACAATACTCAGATTGGGGGAGGGCAATGGCGGGCTGTCTGAAGACGCCCTCGCTGTTCGCCGGCCTGCCAATACAGATGCTATCCAGCTTGGAGATGCGGCTATCGAGAGTCCTGTGACGGCTGTTACACTGGGGACAGACGGTGTGGCTGCTCTCAATGAACTATCCTACAGCGCCGGTTTTACCCATTTAGACAATAGGGCAGACTTCAGTCTCCTTGCCGTGCCCGGTATCGGGACAGAAACCATGGTGGGTGCAGGGATGGCCTACTGCCAGAAAAGGCCTCTTCAAAACGTTTTTTATGTCGGGGAGATGGATCGTTACGACGATACCCCCGCAGAGGCCGAGGCCTTTCGTAGGGCCTTGACTAAACCCAACTCCTATGGTGCAGTCTATTTTCCATGGATCAAGGCGCTCGATCCTTCAGGTAAATCGTCTGAACCGATTCTGCTTCCCCCTTCAGGTTACATTGCAGGGCTTTACGCCCGGATAGATGCAAAACGAGGTGTCTGGAAAGCTCCCGCAGGAACAGAGGCAAGCTTAAACGGTGCAGTAGGCCTTGCTCTAGATCTCACTGATATTGAGCAGGGTAACCTGAATCGCATTAACGTCAACTGCATCCGCAGATTCCCTGCAGCCGGCATTGTCTCATGGGGTGCGAGGACGATTACCTCAGATCCTGAATACAAATACATTCCGGTCCGCCGCATGGCTATTATGTTGCGGGTGAGCATCTATAACGGAATCCAGTGGGCGGTCTTTGAGCCTAATGACGAGGAGCTATGGTCCCAGCTCCGTTTGAATATCGGGTCTTTTATGATGACTTTGTTTCGCCAGGGAGCCTTTCAGGGGTCGAGCCCATCCCAGGCTTTCTTTGTAAAATGCGACAGCGAAACCACCACTCAGGACGACATCAACCTGGGAATTGTCAATGTTCTGGTGGGCTTTGCACCTCTAAAGCCTGCCGAGTTCGTGGTGGTCAAGATCAGCCAGAAGGCGGGGCAGTCTTCATAAACTCGACATAAAGGAGGAGCTTACCATGGCATTGTTCACTGTAAACACTTACAGGTTCGATCCATATCGAAATTTCAAGTTCAAAATCAAATGGGATGGCAAGTATGTGGCAGGCCTGAGTAAATGCAGCGCTTTAAAAAAGACCACCGAGACCACCGATTGGCGGGAAGGTGGCGATCCAAGTGCCAGCCGCAAGTTACCAGGAAAAACCTCCTACGAGGCCATTACCCTTGAGGCCGGTGTAACCCACGATACTACGTTTGAAGAGTGGGCCAATTTGGTCAACAACTTCCTGGGTGACGCAGACATGTCTTTGAAAGGCTTCCGCAAAGATGTCACCATTGACGTCTTCAATCTCCAGGGGAATAAAGCCTTGTCCTACAACGTCTATCGCTGCTGGGTTTCTGAATACCAGGCACTTCCAGAACTTGATGCCAGTGGCAATGCCGTGATGATCCAGAC
>JAUVJO010000405.1 GCA_030592345.1 Deltaproteobacteria bacterium | reverse complement strand
GCCGAGCATATCAGCGCAGCCAGAGAAGATTGAGCACCCTGTCTCCTTTTTCGTAAAGCCAGATTGTCCAAATTGTATGGACAGGCATTTCAGGTGGAGACACGGAAGTTAGATAGAAAGGGGTCTTATGATGAAAAGGATGGTCGCGATCACGTTTTTGGTCGTTATGCTAACCGTGTGGGTATTGGCAGCAGGGGCCCATCTTGCCACAAGGGTTTTTATCGATCCGACGTTAATAGATCTCAGTACGGCTGTAGCTGCCTTGCAGCCTGAGGCACAAGAACAGCTTATCCCTCGTTTGGAACAACTGCAAAAACTTCGCAATTCGGCAAGCTTCTACATCCCCTGTGTCCTCTTTCTGGCCGGTTTAGTCGCGACATTGATCCTTTCTCCGTTGCTGCGCAGATCAGTCAAACGTCTGGTAGTCACCCCAAAGGAAAGGCCAGTAGCTGTGGAGCCGGAGATATCAGAAGAAGAAAGACCGATAAAAGCCGTGGGTGATGACCCCGTAGATATGGGCGCGTGTCGGATGCTGTCCATACTTCAAAGGAAGGGGAGGCTGATTGATTTCCTTCAGGAAGACATCACCGCATACCCGGACGCCCAAATCGGTACGGCCGTGCGCTACATTCATGAAGACTGCAGAAACGCTCTCAGCGAATATGTCACCCTGGCTCCGGTCGTGTCTGAAAAAGAAGGGGAGACGGTTGTAGTGCCCGAAGGGTTTGATCCTTCTGAAATTAGACTCACAGGGCAAATAACAGGAGAGCCTCCTTTTGAGGGCGTTCTTCAGCACTCAGGCTGGAAGATAGCCCGGATTAGCCTCCCTGAACAGCCCAAAGGCCGGAAGCACAGGGTGATTGCCCCGGCTGAAGTGGAAATCGGTCAGGTGGAGTAGATAAGGGGCAACCCATGGAACCATCAAGATATATCATTGGCATAGATCTGGGGACCACCAACTGCGCAGTCTCTTATGTAGACACACTTGAACACGAGGACAATGGGCCCAATGGGCCCAATGGGCCCAAGATCCGCCTTTTTCGCGTTCCCCAGGTGGTAGCCCCCGGCACGGTGGAAGAGCGGCAATTACTGCCATCGTTTTCTTATCAGCAGGCCGCAGGAGAATTCCCTCAAGGCAGCCTGGATTTGCCGTGGCAAGAGAAGTCAGAGTTTGCCGTAGGGGCCTTTGCCAGAGAACGAGGGGCTGAAGTCCCTGATCGGGTAATCTCGTCTTCTAAATCGTGGCTCAGCCATTCGGGGGTAGACCGGACTGCACCGTTATTGCCATGGGGTGCCCCGGAACAAGTCCCCCATATTTCCCCGCTTGATGCCTCATCCAGATTGCTAAAGCACATTCGCGATGCATGGAACTGCGTGATTGCCGGTCCTGACCTAGGTTCTTTCCTGGAATCGCAGGAAATATTTTTGACAGTCCCTGCCTCCTTTGACGCGACCGCACGGGAGTTAACAGTGCGTGCCGCAGACATGGCAGGGATATCGCGTGTTACGCTTTTAGAAGAGCCACAGGCGGCCTTCTATGCCTGGATCGAAACGACCGATAAGGCATGGCAAAAGGAAGTAAGCGTCGGCGATGTAATCCTTGTCTGCGATATCGGCGGAGGTACGACTGATTTTAGCCTTATCCTGGTCTCGGAAATGGAAGGAGAGCTCGTTCTTGAACGGATTGCCGTGGGAGACCACATCCTGCTTGGTGGAGACAACATGGATCTCACATTGGCCTATGCGCTTAAAAATCGCCTGGCAGGTGAAGGGACCAAGTTGGACAACTGGCAGATGAGAGGGCTCCTGCACTCATGCCGCAGGGCCAAAGAGCAGATCTTTGAGAACCCTGATTGCCACTCCTGTCCGGTGACCATCCTCGGGAAGGGCCGGCGCGTCATTGGCGGTACGATCAGCACGGCACTTACCCGCCAGGAGATAGAAGAGGTCATCCTGGACGGCTTTTTCCCAAGGAGTGGCGAGCAGGATCGACCGCGGGAAAGGCAACAGGTCGGGTTGAAGGAGTTCGGACTTCCGTATGCCTCAGATCCTGCCGTAACAAGGCACATGGCATGGTTCCTTCAAAGGCACAAGGATGACGGCAAGCTCGCCGGCGAGGCCCTAAGGCCGACTGCCGTGCTCTTTAACGGCGGGGTCATGAAAGCCGGGCCTTTGCAGCAGAGGCTGGTGGAAATCCTTGCAGGTTGGAATAAAGGGACAAAAACCTTAAAGGTCCTTTCTTCCAAATCACTTGATTTGGGGGTTGCGTACGGGAGCGCATACTACGGGCTGGCGCGACGAGGCCGCGGTATACGAATCCGTAGCGGCACTGAAAGGTCCTACTACATTGGAATAGAGACTGCCATGCCGGCAGTCCCTGGTATGCTCACCCCGGTTAAGGCGCTGTGCGTGGTACCATTTGGCATGGAGGAAGGGACTGCGACGGATCTGCCTGATCAGCAATTCGGCCTGGTGGTTGGAGCGCCGGTCTCTTTTCGTTTTTTCGGCTCAACTACCCGACACGACGACAAGATCGGAGACGTTGTAGAAGACTGGGAAGAGACAGACATTGAGGAACTCGTCCCGCTGGAAACCGAGCTTGCCGCTGAAGAGGGTCATGAAGGAAGCCTGATCCGGGTGCGCTTGCACGTCAACGT
>JAUVJO010000139.1 GCA_030592345.1 Deltaproteobacteria bacterium | reverse complement strand
CCTGTGGGCTGCATCCATATCGGGTTTGTGCGAGAGAAGTTCATGGAACCGAACCAGTATCTATACCGCCAGGTCGCCTACGACTACGAGCCCATCTTTGCCACGGGCTCTATGCTCGGCGTGACCGACGCCTTTGCCGTGCTCGGCATCATGGACATGGTGGAAAACATGGGTCTGGACGTGATGTCCGGTGGAGTGGCCCTTGCGTGGGCCACGGAAGCCCTTGAGAAAGGAATCATCTCAGAGAAGGAAGCACTGGTTGACTTGAAATTCGGCGACGCAGAGTCGTACAAGAAGGCTGTTTATCATCTGGGTATGGGTTCCAATGAGTTCTACCACCTACTTGGCCAGGGGACCTTGAAGGCAGCCGAGCACTATGGCGGGGCTGAGTTTGCCTGCGTGCTCGGGCAAGAGATGGCGGGTTACGCCACAGGCGAGGTCTTTTTCACAGCAGAATCCCTGGGATTTCGGCACTCGCACCTTGATACCGGCGGATACTCCTACGACCAGAAACACAAAGAGAAAAACGTGGATAAGGTGGTCGATTTCCTGGTGCGAGATGAAGAGAGCCGGGTTTTTCTAACCTCCATGGTCTCCTGTCTCTTCGCACGAGAAGTGTACAACGAAGAATGTCTTGCTGATTGCCTTAAATCAGTGGGCTACGGTGCCCTGGCTGACAACATGGATGCCGTATCACGCCATATCCAGAAACTGCGATGGCAAACCCGTGTGGCCACTGGCTTTGATCCACAGGGGGTGAGTATCCCCAAACGGTTCACGGAAGTTACCACGTGGAAAGGACCGGTGGATAAAGATTACCTTAACGCTCTTAAAAGCGAGTACGGGAAACGTATTATGGAGTTGGCAGAAGATGAGGGGAACAAGAAAGTAATGGAGTAGTGGAAGAAAGAAAGTGAGTCCCGCAGGGGTTTCTTGAGAGGAGGTTACCATGTCGAACAGTCTTTACATCACGGCTACTGAAGCAAGGAGCGGGAAATCAGCCATTACTCTGGGGGTAATGGAGATGCTGCTGAGGAAGATCGACAGAGTCGGCTTTTTCCGGCCGATTATTTCGGATCTCAGTGATCCGGATGCTGACATCAACCTGATTTCTTCTCATTTCAACCTTAGGATCCCGTACGATCAAATGTATGCATTTACCGGAACAGCGGCCAGCAATCTGGTTTCACTTGGCAGGCAAGCGGAAATACTCGAGGGGGTGATCAAGAAGTTTGACCAGTTGAGGGATAATTGCGATTTTGTCTTATGCGAAGGGACCGACTTTGCCAGTTCCACGGCCGCCTTTGAATTCGACATCAATGCAGAAATCAGCAAGAACCTGTCATGCCCGGTTCTGTTAGTGGCCAACTCACGCCAAAAGAGCACGGATGACGCAGTTCGATCCGTGGAAGTGGCTCTTGAGTCCCTGAGCGAAAAAAAATGCCACACTATTGCCACAATCGTTAACCGTACGGACCCAAACGACGGACAAGCCATTATCGAGCTTCTAAAGAAAAAGGACGTGGCCGGAGAACAGTTGCTTTATGCCATACCCGATGAACCATCTCTCGGCAGACCCACAGTGGGTGAGATTGCCAATGCCCTGGGTGCCGAGGTGTTATACGGGGAAGAACAGTTAAACAGGCACGTGCGCGGTTTTACGGTCGCGGCAATGCAACTGCATAACTTCCTGACCAGGATAGAATACGGTTCACTGATCATTACACCAGGGGACAGGGCGGATGTGATCGTCGCCTGCCTCGCTGCTGTCTCGTCGGCGTCCAAGCAAAACATCTCCGGGATCATGTTGACCGGTGGTCTGAAACCGGAAGAACCGATACAGGAACTGATAAAAGGCTTTACTCAGATGATCCCCATTATCAGCGTCAAAGAGAATACTTTCCCCACGGCAACCAACGTGAACAAGATCCACGCCAAGATCTCACCGGATGATGAGCGGAAGATAACGCGGGCCCTGGCGGTGTTTGAAAAAAACGTCGATATAAGGCAATTGGAGGAAAAAGTCGTTACAACCCGCACCACTATTGTCACCCCGAAGATGTTCGAATATGAACTACTGCAAAGGGCCAGGGCAAACAAGCAGCACATAGTGTTACCCGAGGGTGAGGAAGAGAGAATATTGGCGGCTGCAGAGACACTCCTTCGCAGGGATGTGGTGGATATCACCCTCCTTGGCAATGAAGAGATGATCCGTAAAAAGACCGCACAACTGGGACTCCGGATGGACGCCGCAAATGTCATCGAGCCCCTGCAATCCGGGCGCTTTGATGAGTACGTACAGACCTATTACGATTTAAGGAAACACAAGGGGATTACAGAGGAAAACGCATATGATGTCATGAGCGATGCAAACTATTTCGCAACCATGATGATCTATAAGGGGCATGCCGACGCAATGGTCTCCGGCGCGGTACACAGTACGGCGGAAACGATTCGGCCGGCGCTTCAGATCATCAAGACAAAGCCGGGTTTTTCCATTGTTTCAAGCGTGTTTCTTATGTGCCTGGAGGACAGGGTGCTTGTATATGGGGACTGTGCGGTAAATCCTGATCCGAATGCCAGTCAACTGGCCGAAATTGCCCTCAGCTCGGCACATACCGCAAAGACCTTTGGTATTGAGCCCATCGTAGCCATGCTCTCGTATTCAACCGGGGAGTCAGGCAAGGGTGCGGATGTGGACAAGGTCCGTGAAGCAACCAGGATAGCAAAAGAAAAGGCCAAGGAATCCTTTCCGGGCTTGAAAATAGAAGGCCCTATCCAGTATGATGCAGCAGTTGATGCTTCGGTAGCAAAAACCAAGTTACCTGAGAGCGAGGTTGCAGGAAAGGCAACGACATTTATTTTTCCTGACTTGAACACGGGCAATAACACCTACAAGGCGGTTCAAAGGTCAGCCGGAGCCGTGGCTATCGGCCCTGTACTTCAGGGGCTCAAGCACCCTGTAAATGATCTTAGCCGTGGATGCACAGTCCCGGATATAGTAAACACGGTTGCAATTACAGCAATTCAAGCGCAATCGGAACGGCAATGACAATTGCGTATCGGTTTTTGGAGTTTAGGCGTAAGCCTTTATTTGACGAACTCTGCATTTAGACACTAGCGGACATGGAGTTTGCAATGACCTGGATTACATTTCTGATCATCTTTCCCTTGTTGCCTGCGTGCCTGGTTCTTCTTTTCAAGTCTGTTTCCATCCAGAAATGGGTTGTCATCATTGCTTCGGCACTCATCTGCATCGGGTCGGTCTGTCTTGCTCTCACCTGCACGCAGGCCGAGGCGCAATATTTCCGTGTCACACCGGACATTGTCAACAAGTTAGTTGCGACCGGCGATATCACCCTGGCGCTCGTCTTCTTGTATGTGTGCAGGCATCTACCACTGAAACGGTACTGGATTCCGCTTCTCGTTGTTGTGCAGTACGGTGCCGTTGTCTGGTATGACCTGAGCGGCAGGGTCCCGGAAACCACTCACTGCCTTTTCGTTGACAATCTTTCGGTTATAATGGCCCTGGTCATCGGTATTGTAGGTCCCCTGATAACAGTATACACCATCGGCTACATGGAAAAATATCATGAAGAACACCCTGAAGTTCCGGACCGCCGGGACCAATTCCTCTCTGCCATTTTCCTTTTCTTTTCTGCCATGTACGGCATCATTTTTTCCAACAACATCACGTGGATATACTTTTTCTGGGAAATCACCACATTTTGCTCCTTTATCATGATCGGATATCCGCAGACAGAAGAAGCGGTGCACAACTCTTTCCTCGCGTTGTGGATGCTCCTGCTGGGAGGGCTCGGATTCGCCGCGGCCATTTTGTACGCCTCAAGCGTCTGCGGCACCGTTGATCTCCGCCAGCTCCTCACCATGAAAAAATCGGTTGTTTTGCTCCCGGTTCTTCTGATTTGCTTTGCCGGATTGAACAAGGCGGCACAGTTCCCTTTTGCAAAATGGCTGCTGGGCGCCATGGTGGCCCCCACGCCCTCATCGGCTCTGCTCCACTCGAGCACCATGGTGAAGGCGGGGGTGTACATCGTTCTGCGGTGCGCGCCGGTACTGCACGGTACGGCAGCGGGCGCTATGGTTGCGCTTATCGGGGGGCTGAGTTTCTTGGCGGGATCCGCGCTGGCAATCTCTCAGCGTGACGGAAAGCGCGTGCTCGCCTATTCCACCATCGGAAACCTCGGCCTGATCATCCTCTGCGCCGGGATTGGATCACACCTCACCCTGTGGGCCGCTGTGCTGCTTATCATTTTCCACGCGCCGGCAAAGGCGTTGATGTTTCTCTGTGTGGGCACGGTAGAGCAGCAGACCGGGAGCCGGGATATTGAAGACATGAACGGCCTTATTTCCCGCATGCCTCTGCTTACCATTGTCATGCTGATTGGGCTTGCCGGGATGTTCCTTGCTCCCTTCGGCATGCTGATCAGCAAGTGGGTCGTGCTCGAGGTCCTGGCGAGGAAGAATCCGGTACTTCCCATGATAGTTATTTTCGGCGGGGAACTCATGCTTTTTTTCTATGTGAAATGGATGGGCAAACTGGTCGCCGTCACTGGGCCGCAACCGCAACAGGGAGAGGGGATAGGCATCGAATGGTCCGCCCTTGGAGGGTTGGCAGTGCTGACGGTCCTCGTGTGCGGACTTTTCCCGTTCGTGGGCATTTACCTTATCGAACCTATGTATGGTTGTGATCCGATGTTGAGCCGGCAGGCAATCCGGGCTGTCGCCATCATGCTGGGGCTGATGTTACTGCTCCCATTGGGTTTCTTCATCCCCAGGAAAGATCTTGTCCACGTCGATCTTTACCTGTCGGGTGCAAACGTAACCGATCCCCATAAGTTCATGGACTCGATGGGTACAGCCCGGGACTGTTCATTTAAAAACTACTACATCAACAAGTACTTCAGTGAAGAAAAGCTCTTTCCCGGGGCCCTTGTCGGATCGATCGTCCTGCTCATCCTCATGTTCTCGATGGAGAAGCTATGAACACCGTATTTTACACGACAATTGGTTATATTCTATTAGCTCCGTTTGTCGGAGGCCTGCTCATGGGGCTGGACCGCATCGTGACAGCGAGGATGCAGAGCCGGGTCGGGCCGCCGGTGCTTCAGCCCTTTTACGATGTCTTCAAGCTATTTGGGAAAGACAAGCTGACAGTAAATCAGTTTCACAATTATTATCTTGTATGCTTTTTTATCTTCATCCTGGTGAGCGGATCGATGTTCTTTGCCGGCAATGACCTTCTGATGGTCATTTTTGCCTTTATCGTTGCTGATGTGTTACTTATTCTCGCGGCCTACTCGACGAACTCGCCATACAGTTCCATAGGCGCTGAGCGCGAGCTTCTACAGATGTTATCCGCCGAACCCATGATTTTACTTTCCGCAGTCGGGCTCTACATGGTGACAGGGAGTTTCAAGGTCTCCGCGATCGTCTCCTGCGAAAAGCCCCTCATTGTTTACCTGCCTGGCGTGTTCCTCGGGCTCACCTATGTTTTGACGATCAAGCTGCGAAAATCACCTTTTGACCTGTCGACATCGCATCACGCACATCAGGAACTCGTCAAAGGCATCACCACGGAATTTGCCGGCCCTGCCCTTGCGGTGATCGAAATCGTGCACTGGTACGAGACAATCCTGCTGCTTGGAATGATCTATCTGTTTTTTGCCTTCAACCCGGTCCTCGGGGTTGTGGTAGTCGTGTTTGTGTATTTCCTCGAGGTGCTCGTCGACAACACGAACGCGCGCATCAAGTGGGAGCTGATGCTGAAATCCGCCTGGATGGTTACCATAATAGTCGGGGGAGGCAACTTGTTCGTTCTCTATTATGTGCTCCGTTTGTGAAGGAGGAGAGATGTCGTTTATTAAGAAATCCCCGTGGATGTTTCATTACGACGGTTCAAGCTGCAATGGTTGCGATATTGAAGTGCTGGCTTGCCTGATGCCGATGTACGATATCGAGCGTTTCGGCGTCATAAACACCGGCAACCCGAAGCACTCGGACATCCTGCTTATAACGGGTTCCATCAACAGGCAGAATGAGGACGTGGTCAAGACGCTCTATGGACAGATGGGTAACCCGAAGGTGGTGATCGCGATCGGCACCTGCGCTGCCAGTGGGGGTATTTTCGCCGAGTGCTACAATATTCTGGGCGGGGTCAATACTACGATACCGGTTGATCTTTATGTTCCCGGGTGCGCGGCCCGGCCGGAGGCGATTATCGACGGCGTTATTCAAGCCCTGGATATCTTAGAGGAAAAGCAGAAGCAGAGAAAGAAGGGGAAGGTTACAAAATGAGGTTTCATCATGTTTGAGGAACAGGAGATCATAAGCATTGGCAAAAGGGAACTTGTTGATAGAATCCGCGGCCTTTCTAGCCAGGACTACCGGCTTGTGCAGATCGGTTGTACAAAACTCGAAACGTTCCAGATTGATTACAGCTTTGACAAAGACTACAAGTTCTTGAATATCCGTGTGAATGTTCCGATTGAAGATGCGCAACTGCCAAGCATCTCGGGTATTTGCGGGAGTGCTTTCGTTTACGAGAATGAAATCCACGACTTTTTCGGAATCAAGGTCGACGGCATTAGCATTGACTACGGCGGCAATTTCTATAGGACCGCGGTCCAGGCGCCCTTCAATATTGAGGAGCCCTCCACTGACGAGGAATAAGTTATGGCGAAACGAACGATAATACCCTTTGGCCCCCAGCATCCTGTCTTACCGGAACCGATTCATCTCGACCTGGTTCTGGAGGATGAAATGGTGGTGGAGGCGATTCCGTCAATAGGTTTTGTTCATCGCGGGCTCGAGCTCCTGTGCAAGAAGAAATCTTTCAAGGATCTAATCTATGTGGCTGAGAGAGTCTGTGGAATATGCAGTTTTATGCACGGAATGGCATTCAGTCAGGGCATCGAAAAGATTATGGATGTCTCGGTCCCGGACCGTGCCCTCTACCTGCGCGTTTTCTGGAGCGAAATGTCAAGAATTCACAGTCACATTCTCTGGCTGGGGCTCACAGCAGACGCCATCGGTTTTGAGAGCCTTTTTTGTCACTGCTGGCGTATTCGTGAAAAAATCCTTAACATTATCGAAGATACCACAGGTGGACGCGTGATTTTTGGTGTGTGCAAAGTCGGGGGAGTTCGCCGTGATGTGGATGACGATACATTCAAGAGAATACTCGGCCAGTTAAAGGAAATCGAGTCGGATTACAACAATATCGTAGATGTTTTCAGGAGGGATTACACGGTCAAACACCGGTTTTCCGGTGTGGGTGTGCTCCCGAGGGAAGATGTCTGCCCGCTGGGAGCCGTAGGCCCGGTCGGCCGGGCCAGTGGCGTAAGTCAGGATATGCGTAAATTGGGCTACGCAGCCTACAATAATCTCGACTTTGAACCTGTGACGGAGAGTGCGGGCGATTGTTACGCAAGGTGCATGGTGCGTATTCGCGAGGTGAATCTGTCCTTTGATCTTATCCGGCAGGCAGTCGAAAAGATTCCTGACGGACCGGTGGACGTCAAGGTGAAGGGGCTCCCGGAAGGCGAGGTCTTTTCCAGGGTGGAGCAGCCGCGCGGTGAAGTAGTCTACTACCTCAAGGGGAACGGAACCAAGTTTCTGGACAGGTTCCGAATCAGGACTCCGACGTTTACGCACATAGCGGCCCTGGTGCAGATGTTGGCGGGCTGTGACCTGGCGGATGTCCCGGTTATCGTTTTGTCGATCGACCCCTGTATAAGCTGCGCGGAGAGATAGAGTTATGGAAGATACTATACTGGTTATGTTAAAAACCGTAACCAGGAGCATGTTCAGCAAATCGGCCTGCAAGATGTACCCGCTCAGGGAACCAGTTTTCTATGAAAGAACACGCGGTCGCATTGAGATTGACCCGTCGAAATGTACTGTCTGTACGCTTTGCGCCAAGCGGTGCCCGACCGGTGCAGTTTTTGT
>JAUVJO010000028.1 GCA_030592345.1 Deltaproteobacteria bacterium | reverse complement strand
GCCATGAACACCAATAGCTGCGTTGCTCAGGCTTGCAATAGCCTGCTATTCCGCGCCTTCGCGCCTTGCTCTTGATGCTCATTGCTCACCGAAAAAAACGCAATTTGCAACCTTCCGAGGTATAACTTATAAAAGGTACCATCTCTACCAAAGAGCTCAACTGCAACCCTTTTTCTCAGTGTACCGGTCGTCTTGCCCACGAAAAAACAAAACCCCGTATCTCTTTGTGAGAAACGGGGTTTCCGCTTTCCAGCAACCATCCTGGAATTTCCTTTTATAGACGGGTCAGCATACCGAGTGGTCCTCCTCAATGCGCACAATGCCTGAAGGATGAACCAAGGGGCAAACGTTATTCTGCCGGCTTCTCTTGAGCCGCATCTTTCGCAGTTTCAGGCTGTGTTGTCTTTACTTCTTTCTTGGACTTCGGAGCTGCCTCCTTTTTCGACACCTTGGGCTTTTTCTTTTTTTCCTTTTGTTTTTCTTTCGCGACAACAAACTCCACAAGTGAAATAGGCGCTGCATCTCCCCGGCGCTGACCTATCTTGATCACCCTTGTGTAACCTCCGGCCCTGTCAGCAAAGTGAATTGGCGCGTCCTCAAATAGCTTATGCACCACGGTCTTCTCTCTCATGACTGCCAGCACCTGTCGCCGTGCATGGAGATCCCCCCTTTTTGCCAGCGTGATCATACGGTCAGCCCACCGCCTCAACTCCTTGGCCTTGGCATCGGTCGTCCGGACGCTGCCATGTGCGAAAAGGGAAGTCACCATATTCCGAAACATGGCATTGCGATGACTTCCTGTGCGATTGAGCTTTATTCCGGCCTTTTGGTGTCTCATGTATCGGCCTTTTCTCCTTCTGCGGGTTTGTCTTCAAGTGGTATAAAGCCCTCAACCTTGATACCGAGCGATAATCCCATTTCTCCAAGCACTTCTTTAATCTCATTCAGTGACTTACGACCAAAGTTCTTCGTCTTTAGCATCTCCTGCTCAGTCCTCTGAACCAGCTCTCCTATATAAGTTATGTTGGCATTTTTCAGACAGTTTGCGGAACGAACCGAAAGCTCTAATTCCTCCACGCTGCGATATAGGTTCTCATTAAGGGGCTCTTCTTTCTCTTCTGGTTCTTTAACCTCGGGCTCTGGTTCCTCATCAAAGTTTATGAATATACTCGATTGCTCTTTGAGTATCTTCGCCGCATATGCCACGGCATCTCTTGGAAAAACGGTCCCATCGGTCCATACCTCAAGGGTAAGCTTATCATAATCGGTTCTCTGACCAACCCTGGCATTTCCAACAAGGTAGTTGACTCGCTTGATAGGGGAAAAAACCGCGTCTATTGGTATCGTGTCAATAGGGACATCTTCGTCTTTATTCATTTCAGCCGTTGCATAACCCTTCCCCACCTTGACAGTCATAGTCATATTCAACTTAGCGTCCTCGGACAAGGTGGCGATATGATGCTCGGGATTAAATATCTCAACGCCGCCGTCCGTTATAATATCTCCTGCCTTCACTTCACCTTCTCCGGAGGCTTCTATCCGAATTACGCGCGGTCCGACATCTGACATTTGCAAACGCACTTCTTTGAGGTTCAAAAAAATTTCTGATACGTCCTCCAGCACACCAGGTATCGCCGAGAACTCGTGCATGACATTATCAATCTTCGCTGAAACAATGGCAGCTCCATGAATGGAGGCAAGGAGAACTCTGCGAAGCGCGTTGCCAATGGTAATGCCGAAACCCCGTTCCAAAGGCTCACACACAAACTTTCCATATGTCGCGGTACTGGCACTGACCTCAACCCTCCTGGGCTTGATCATCTCTCGCCAGTTCATATACATTATTTGATTCAATCCTGTTGACATGATCTAGTCTCCGATTTTGCCAATTGTATCCCGGAAATTCTATCCGCCTGAGGCGGGTGAGTGGAGTGAACCGAGCTAATTTAGACCGGGATCCAAACCGACTTGCCCTGCACTTTCCAACTATTTGGAATATAGCTCTACAATAAGCTGTTCCTGGATCGGCACAGTCACCTCTTCCCGGGTCGGGTAAGCCTTAACCGTTCCTTTATAGTCCTCCTTTTCCACTTCAAGCCATGCTGGAATCCCACGCCGCACTACAGTCTCTATTGCATCTGAAATAATACGGACTTTCCGGCTTTTCTCTCTGACTTGTATCACGTCACCAATCTTGACCGCATAGGACGGAATATCCATTTTCTTTCCATTAACCGTGAAATGGTTATGACGAACTAACTGTCTGGCCTGAGTCCTGGAATTTGCAAAACCTAGACGATAAACTACATTGTCAAGCCGCCCCTCCAGGAAGATCAAAAGGTTTGTGCCAGTTATGCCTCGTTTCTGCTCGGCTTTTTTAAACAATCCCCGAAACTGGCCTTCCAGCAAGCCATACATCCGCTTGACTTTCTGTTTCTCGCGGAGTCGTATGCCATAATCCGAGACTTTACTCCTGCGCCGCTGCCCATGCACACCTGGGACATAACCCCTGCGGTCAAAAGCACACCTGTCAGAATAGCATCTATCTCCTTTTAAAAAGAGCTTCAAGTTTTCTCTGCGGCAGATCCTGCACACTGATTCGATATATCGTGCCAATCTATCTCCTTTCACACCCTGCGACGTTTGGGCGGCCGACACCCATTGTGCGGAATAGGTGTCACATCTTTGATCAATACCACATTGAATCCGGCTGCCTGAAGAGCACGCAAAGCAGCCTCTCGGCCTGCACCCGGACCCTTTACGTAAACTTCGACATTTCTCATCCCGTGTTCCATGGCCTTCTTTGCCGCATCTTCGGCCGAAAGCTGGGCAGCAAAAGGCGTACTTTTCCTGGAGCCCTTAAAACCTTGCATCCCTGCGCTCGACCATGCAATGACATTGCCCGACGGATCCGTGATGGTCACAATGGTGTTGTTGAAGGTAGACTGGATATGTACCACCCCGTTCAAGATGTGCTTCTTTTCTTTCTTTTTTTTTCTAGAAGGTCTCGCCATGATGCTTTCCTGTGCCTCCCTCTATTTCTTTCTTTTCCCTACAACAGTCCGACGAGGTCCCTTCCGGGTCCTGGCATTGGTGCTAGTACGCTGCCCCCGAACCGGCAGTGATTTGCGGTGTCTAAGCCCACGGTAGCACCCCAGCTCCATGAGGCGCTTTATGTTCATGGAGATTTCGGTCCGAAGCTCACCTTCAACCTTATATTCGTTGTCAATGATCTGTCGGATCGCGCTGATCTGATCCTCGCCCAATGCATCCGTTCTCGTATCAAGTTCTATCCCGGCCTTCTGCAATATGTTTTTGGAGGTGTTTCTCCCGATCCCATAGATGTACGTCAGGCCTATCTCAACCCTCTTGTTTCGTGGTAAATCAACACCAGCTATACGTGCCAATAGTCCGCCTCCCCGTGGATTTCATCATTGAAATGCCTAAAGTGCCTAAAGTGAGTCCCGCCTTTAGCGGGATTAAGGTGCAAGAAGCTTTTTTGTAAGAATAGTTATGTTCCTTTAACTTTAGGCATTCTAGGCACTTTAGTTCACTTCTATATTTCTCATCCTTGCCTTTGCTTGTGTCTTTTGTTCTCGCAAATGACTCTCACCGTTCCCTTGCGTCGAATAATCTTGCACTTGCTGCACATCTTCTTTACCGATGCCCTTACTTTCATTTTCTCTCCTTAGGGTTTGCCATGCATTTGATTCTTGCATTCTCGGGCCACGCCTTGACCTGTCGTTGTAGTGACGATCTCATCATTTGATAAGTTAACCTGCCTTTTTATCAGGCATCAATAAAAGTGCCCTGGCATACCCGTGTCACCAGATGGATTTTTTTAAGGAAATGGATCGATGTCTTTCCAAAAAAGCTGGCCAGGACTCCCAGGCCGACCTATCAAAGGCAGGAACAAGTTTTTCCTTTACGATTCCAATTAGGTATGCAAACATATAGTGGCTGCAGTAAGGCGTTTCAAGATAACCAAATCAGTGACGACCCTTTAGAGACCCCCCCTTTTTCATAAAGCCTTCGTAGTGTCGTGCCAGCATGTGGCTTTCAATCTGACTGACGGTATCTATGGCCACGCCTACTACGATCAAAAGGGCAGTACCACCAAAGTAGAAAGGTACATTGAACCTTGCAATCATTATTGTGGGCAACACACAAACGGCTGATACGTAAATGGCCCCGCCAAAGGTGATGCGTGTAAGTACTCGATCGATATAGTCTGCTGTGCGTTTGCCAGGCCTGATGCCGGGAATATAGCCACCGTGCTTCTTCATGTTGTCAGCCACGTCAACCGGATTAAACGTGACCGCTGTGTAGAAAAAACAGAAGAAGATGATAAAGCCAACATATATCAGGTTATATATTATACTGTTAGGCGTCATGGCCTGAGCAACGCTCTGGACCCACGGGATATCGATGAAATTGGCAATAGTCGCCGGAAACATAATAATCGAAGAGGCAAAAATGGGAGGAATAACCCCGGATGTGTTAATCTTAAGCGGCAAATGTGTGCTTTGTCCCCCGTACATCTTACGGCCCACAATTCGCTTGGCATACTGGACCGGAATACGTCGCTGGCCTCGTTCCACGAATATGATGACTCCTACAACAACCACCATGAGTGCTAACAGCATCAATACGAGAAAAGCCCCCATCTCACCTGTTGTCATCAAACGAAAGGTATTGCTAATGGCGTTTGGCATGCGCGCCACAATACCTGCGAATATAATGAGGGATATTCCGTTGCCGATCCCACGCTCTGTGATCTGCTCGCCCAACCACATGATAAAGGCTGTGCCTGCAGTTAAGGTAAGAACGGTCATCAAACGAAAACTCCACCCGGGATAGGCCACCACTTCCATCTTTTCAAGCCCAACGCTGATCCCAAAACCCTGAATAATACTCAATATGATGGTGCCGTAACGTGTGTATTGAGTAATCTTCTTCCTCCCGGACTCTCCTTCCTTGGACAGCCTCTCCAGGTGAGGAATAACCACAGTGAGCAGTTGCAAAATGATTGAGGCACTAATATATGGCATAATCCCGAGGGCAAACACAGAAAGCCTTTCTAAGGCACCACCCGAAAACATGTCAAACAGCCCTAGCAACGTCCCCCTGGCACGGGCAAACTGAGCCGCCAGTGCATCCCCATCGATCCCAGGGGTTGGCACGGCACAACCAATGCGATATACCATTAAGAGACCAAAGGTATACAGAACCCGCTTCTTTAGTTCCGGAATCTTAAAGATATTTTGAAAGCCACCTACCATGTCAAATCAGCTCTACTCTTCCACCAGCAGCTTCGATGGTGGTCTGCGCCGACCTGCTACATCGGCTCACCCTGACAATCAGGGGATAGTCTATAGCGCCATGGCCTAACAGCTTCACCCTGTCTTGCTGTCGTTTTACAAGCCCGACACTGACCAGCGCAGACTTATCTACAAGTGTCCCTTTTTCAAAACGTTTCAGGTCTCGTAAATTAATAATGGCGTATTGTTTCTTAAATATATTCGTAAACCCACGTTTGGGCAAACGGCGCTGCAAGGGCATCTGGCCGCCCTCAAAACCGGGTCTGATGTTTCCACCAGAACGGCTCTTCTGGCCCTTTGATCCACGGCCAGCAGTCTTTCCATATCCTGAACCCGGTCCACGGCCAAGCCGCTTACGTGATTTACGGGCTCCTTTCGGAGGCGATAGTCTACTGAGCTCCATCGTGGATCTCCTTAACTTCCAGTAGATGGGGCACCTTTTGAATCATTCCCCTAATACAAGGCGTGTCTTTCAAAACGACTGTTTTGTTCAATTTAGTCAGACCAAGACATCGAACAGTCCTTCGCTGTTTCTCCGGTCGTCCTATGATACTCCTTTTGAGCGTGACCTTAAGTGCTCCAGACATCGAACCAATTCCTTAAAATAGAAAAAAGTAATGCCCCCTTGAAAAATCGACTTCAAGCCTCAGCAAAATCGCTTATTGATTCTATTAAGGTAGCAATGCGCTGTTGTTAAATCTCACCAGGATCCTTGCCCCGCTTGGCAGCAATAGTCTCGCGGTCTTGCAGTTGCCCCAGGCCGTTCAAGGTCGCCTTAACCAAATTGTGGGGATTGTGGGACCTCATACACTTAGTTAGGATGTTCTGCACACCAGCAGCCTCCAATACAGCCCGTACTGCACCGCCTGCGATAACGCCGGTGCCTTGGGACGCAGGCTTCAGCAGTACCTCTCCCGCACCACATTTGCCCAGGACTTGATAGGGAATAGTGTTGTTCACCAAAACGATTTTGATCATGCTTTTCTTCGCGTGTTCAACACCTTTTCGAATGGCTTCAGGAACCTCGTTGGCCTTGCCCAAACCGCATCCGACCTGGCCATTGCCGTCGCCCACAACAATAACAGCACTGAAGCTAAAGCGTCGCCCTCCCTTAACCACTTTGGCAGTCCGGTTTATATGCACCACCTTATCAATAAGCTGGACCTCTTCTATTTCTCCACCAAACAAGTGTTTTTCTCCTTGCTAGAAATTGAGACCTTGTTCGCGAGCCCCTGTTGAAACAGCACGTACTCGGCCATGATACAAAAAACCACTCCGATCAAAAACCACCTTTGACACCCGTTTTTCCATAGCTCTTTTAGCAACAAGCTTCCCCACAAGTCTCGCTGCCTCTATTTTGCTTTTAAACGGCTGATGCTCTCGCAACTCTTTGTCAAGTGTTGAAGCTGCAGCCAATGTATGACGCATTGTATCGTCAACAACCTGAGCGTATATGTGCCTGGCGCTCCTGAAAACCGTTAACCTGGGGCGGTCTTCAGTGCCAAAAATCCTTTTGCGCACCCGTCTCTTCCTTTTCAAATGCGCTTCTTTTCTTTTGCTTAAAGCCCCCATGGGCAGCTTCTCCTGATCTAATCTAATTTGTGCACGTTACTATTGCAGATCAACTATAAGTTCATTTTCCCTTACTTAGCCCCGGACTTACCCACCTTACGTCTTATGCGCTCTTCAACGTACTTGATTCCTTTGCCTTTATAAGGCTCAGGTTTCCTGAAACCTCTGATGATTGCAGCCGTAGATCCTAACACCTCTTTATCAATCCCGGCTAGAACTACCCTGCTTTTGCCCACAGTGGCCGTTATGCCATCAGGAAGATGGTAAACCACAGGCTGGGAATATCCCAGGGCAAACGTCAAAACATTCGAATTTAGCTCCACGCGGTATCCTACGCCAATTATTTCCAAGACGCGTTCAAAGCCCTGCGTAACACCAGTGATCATGTTCGACACAAGGGTTCGTGTCAATCCCTGCATGGCCGACACTTTCTTGCTCTTGCCAGATGGGATCACATGAATAAAGCTATCCTTTATGGCAAGTTCCACATCATCATGTATCGTACGAGTCAAATCCCCTTTTGGACCTTTGACAGAAAATCTCCGGCCTTCATATGCTACTTTCACATTATCGGGCATGGAAACCGGCCGCTTTCCAACTCGTGACATGGTTGCTATTTCCCTTCTCTGCTCAAGACTCTGACATTACCATACGCTGCACAAAAGTTCACCACCGACGTTCTCTTTCCTCGCTTCACGATCAGAAAGCACCCCTTTTGACGTAGACAGGATCGCTATACCCATGCCGTTCAAGACGACAGGTATGTCCCTATTCTTAACATACACACGCCTGCCTGGTTTGCTCAGGCGCTTTAGCCCAGTAATAACCGCCTGATTGACATCGTAATACTTGACATAGATCCTCAGAATTCCATGGCCTTGGTCTTTCAGTAGTTTATAATTTCTTATATAACCTTCTTTTTTTAGTATCTTAGCCAAACTGACCTTCATTTTGGACGCAGGCATATCTGCCTTGCCATGTTTGGCTATGTTGGCATTTCTGATACGGGCCAGCATATCTGCTATCGGATCTGTTATTGCCATCCCTTAACTCCCCCCACAAGATCTGGTTATTGGTTATTGGTTAATCGTTAATAATGCTATCTTGTCCATTTAGCCGGTGTGCCACAAATAACAAATGATCAATGACTAATAACCAATGACTACTTCGTTACCAGCTTGACTTGACGACCCCAGGCAACTGTCCGTTGAGCGCCAAATTCCTGAAACATATTCGACAAATCCCAAACTTGCGCATAAAGGCCCTCGGTCGCCCACACACGGGGCACCTAGAATATGCCTGACTTCGAAACCGTGGTTTGCGTTTTGCCTTAATCCTTAGAGCTTTCTTTGCCACGCAGCCTCCTCTGTCTCAGTTCTTAAAAGGCATTCCCATCAATTTAAGGAGCTCTTTGCCTTCCTCATCCGTTCGTGCAGTAGTTACAACGGTCACATTCAACCCCTTCATCCTATCGATTTTATCATAATCGATTTCAGGGAATATGATATGCTCCTTGATCCCCAAGGAATAATTGCCCCGACCGTCAAAGGCCTTGCCCGAAACGCCTCGAAAGTCTCGTACCCTCGGCAATGCTACGTTAACGAGCTTTACTAGGAAGTCATACATGCGCTCCCCTCGGAGGGTCACCATGCAACCTATGGGTACACCTGCCCTAAGTTTGAATGATGCGATAGATTTGCGCGCGCGCGTTATCACAGGCCTTTGACTAGCAATCAAGCCGAGTTCTTCAACGGCAGAATCGAGAATTTTGATGTTCTGGATGGCCTCCCCAAGCCCCATGTTGAGTACAATCTTGCTCAACTTAGGGACCTGCATCACATTCTTGTAATCAAACCTCTCCACGAGTTTTGGAATGATTTCCTGCTTATAAACCATCTTTAACTGGGACATGACAACCCTCGAAGAATCTTGCTATAGGCTTTAAGATAAAGATTTTGGATGCGTTATCGGTCGTCAACGTACGACGAGTACGCCTTCCTCCCTCTGGCCTTCCCAAAATCATTATCTTAAAGCCTATATCCGTTCACTGGTTCATTCATAACTTTCTTTTGCTACTTGTCGATAATTTCCCCGCACTTACCGCACATCCTGACTTTTCTGCCATCTTCAAGGCGCTGCATCTTGACCCTTATTGCGTTTATACATTTGTCACACATCAGCATAGCATTGGACACGTGGATAGGGGCCTCCTTTTCTATGATCCCTCCACGGGGCGTTTTGCCCCCAGGTCTTGCATGACGCTTTACAAAGTTGACATTTTCAACGAGAACACGTTGCCTTTCATGAAGAACTTTCAAGACCTTACCGATCTTCCCCTTTTCCTTGCCTGCCACAATTCTGACCTTGTCGTCTTTCTTGATGCGGCAACTTCTAACTGACATAAACGGCATCCCCTTTGCCCGAAGGTCAGATTACAAGACCTCTGGAGCCAGTGAAATAATTTTCACAAATTTTTTTGCCCGAAGCTCCCTGCCAACAGGGCCAAATATACGGGTTCCGATCGGTTCCCCGCGTTGATCGATCAATACCGCTGAGTTGTCGTCAAACTTTATGTAAGAGCCATCAGGCCTACGCAACTCTTTTTTGGTCCGGACCACCACCGCCCGCAAGACATCGCCCTTTGTGACCTTCGCGTGTGGTATGGCCTCCTTTACTGCAACTATAATAACGTCGCCGATCCTTGCGTACCGTCGCCTGCTTCCACCCAGGACCTTGATACAATACAATATTCTCGCCCCCGAATTATCAGCCACATGCAACTTTGTTTCTGTTTGTATCATCGGCCACTCTTCCCTCTAGACTGCCTTTACCATAACCTCGCAAACACGCCACCGCTTCGTCTTACTCAAAGGCCGAGTTTCCACAACCATCACCTTGTCGCCCAGACCGCACATATTCGTCTCATCATGGGCCACGCACTTGGAGCGTCGCCTTAAATATTTCTTGAACACACGATCCTTGACGATCCTATCCATCTCGACAACAACAGTCTGGTCCATCTTGTCGCTCACGACCCTGCCAACCCGCCTTTTTCGTATTCCGCGCTCTTTCATACTTGCCATAAACCCTGTTCGTTGTTCGTTAATAGTTGTTTGTTGCTCGTTATTTGTTGTTCGCCTTCTGGTTTTCGATGCACGATTCACGAATCACGATTTCCGACTCACGGTTTTCCAATAACTAATAACCAATAACGACCTCCGATTCACGACTCGACACCAGTTCCCGCTCCCTCAGGATCGTCTTTGTGCGGGCAATATCTTTCTTGATATAACGCAGTTTCATCGGGTTTTCAATCTGATCCGTGGCATGCTGAAATCTTAGGTTAAACAGCTCCTCTGTGAACTCACCTAATCTCTGACGCATTTCGTCTGAAGTCAACTCCCTGATTTCAGATGCTTTCATGAACGCTCCCCTCTTATCACCACCCGTGTTCTAAACGGAAGCTTGTGCGCAGCCAAACGAAGTGCTTCTCTAGCGAGCTCCAAAGAAACCCCTTCCATCTCATAAAGGATTCTACCAGGCTTTACCAATGCGACCCAGCCTTCCGGGGAGCCTTTTCCCTTTCCCATCCTCGTTTCTGCCGGCTTCTTGGTAAATGGGATATCAGGGAAAACGCGAATCCAAACCTTCCCACCCCGCTTCACATGGCGTGTCATAGCGACACGGGCTGCCTCTATCTGATGGGCAGTCATACGGTAGCACTCGATCGCCTGGAGTCCGAACTCCCCAAACGTCAACTTCGCCCCCCGATAGGCCGCACCTTTCATTCTGCCCTTTTGTCGCTTTCGATACTTGACCTTCTTGGGACTTAACATGACGTCATTCCTTTAAACAGCAACGGATTTTTCTTTCTCAAGGATCTCACCATTAAATATCCATACTTTTACGCCTATGATACCGTAGGTGGTACGTGCCCCGACAAACCCATAGTCGATGTCAGCCCTTAAAGTGTGAAGTGGAATCCTCCCTTCCTTATACCATTCGGTACGTGCCATCTCGGCACCGCCCAGGCGGCCTGAGCAACAGACCTTGATGCCCTTGGCTCCAAATCTCATAGCTGAGGCGACCCCTCGCTTCATGGCCCGACGAAAGGCAACCCTGCGTATAATTTGCAAGGAAACGTTTTCGGCAACAAGCTGAGCGTCCACCTCTGGTTTCCTTACCTCGTGAATATCGATAACGACTTCCTGGGGGACCATTTTCTCGAGTTCCTTCTTCAACTGTTCGATCTCAGCCCCTTTTTTCCCTATGACAATTCCAGGGCGAGCCGTATATATACGCAATCTGATCCGCTTGGCCCACCTTTCAATCTCGATTTTGGATATGCCTGCATGACTCAGCTTTTTATTAAGAAATTGTCGAATCCTATAATCATCTTCAATAAATGTTGCATAATCCTTATCAGCAAACCACCGAGAATCCCACGACTTGATAACCCCCAATCTAAAGCCGATCGGATTGACTTTTTGTCCCAAACTAACCTCCTCAAATTGCTATACTTCGACCAAACAAACCGTAATATGACTCGTCCGTTTCAAAATTCTGGTTGCTCGTCCCATGGCCCGTGGTCTAAAACGTTTCAAGCTGGGACCCTGATTGACAATGATATTTGAAACAGACAGGCTATCTACGTCAATATCAGGTTTTTGGTCAGCATTGGCCACTGCTGAACGTATGACCGTTGCCAAAATCTTGGCAGATCGCTGGGGCATATAACCAAGAAGATTCAAAGCATCCTCTGCCGGTTTGCCCTTGACTGCTTTTGCAACCTTCCGAACCTTTGTGGGTGATACCCGTACGAATTTCGCTTTTGCCTTAACTTCCATTTATCAGCCCGTCTATTTCTTTACGCCCTTTAAACGACTCTTCTTGACGCCCGCATGTGCATAAAAGGTCCTTGTAGGTGAAAATTCGCCCAGCTTGTGCCCCACCATATCTTCTGAAATAAAGACAGGAACAAACTTCTTCCCGTTGTGTACGGCTAGCGTCAAAGAGATCAACTCGGGCACAATAGTCGAGCGTCTGGACCATGTCTTAATCACCTTTCGACTCCCGCTCTCCTGTGCTGCAAGGACTCTCTTTAACAATTTTGGCTCAATGTAAGGGCCTTTCTTTAGTGACCGCGGCATGTTCTCTCCTGATATTTAATGTTTCTATCGCTTATGTTCTTGGAGCAAGCTATAGACTTTCACATATTAAATTTCACAAGGCCAGAGGGAGGAGGCTGTATTGTAATACGCCGACGACCGATAACGCAGTGAAATTCAATATGTGAAAGTCTATAACGGATATCTACTTCCTGCGTTTTACAATATGGCGGTCGCTCACTTTGCGCTTCTTGCGGGTCCTAAAGCCCTTTGATGGCTGCCCCCAAGGCGAACACGGATGTCGTCCGCCAGAGGCCTTCCCTTCACCACCACCCATGGGGTGGTCAACAGGATTCATGACCACGCCCCGAACCTTTGGGCGGCGACCTAGCCAGCGCCTTCGTCCCGCCTTGCCCAAAGAGATATTTCCATGCTCAGAATTTCCGACCTGCCCCACGGTTGCACGACAATGGACCAGAATCATGCGCACCTCCCCAGAAGGAAGCTTCACCTGAGCATACTGCGAATCTTTAGCCATTAACTGGGCGAAGCTGCCTGCGCTTCTGACAAGCTGGGCCCCTTTTCCGGGGCGTAGTTCCACGTTGTGGATCTGTGTGCCAAGTGGCATGTTCCGAAGGGGTAAAACATTGCCCGTTTTGATATCTGCCGCCTCGCCCGAAACAACCATGTCACCTTGTGAAAGACCATTAGGCGCTACTATATATCGCTTCTCACCGTCTAAATAGTGCAGCAGTGCTATGCGCGCTGATCGATTTGGATCGTATTCTATTGAGGCCACCTTTGCCGGGACCTCTGTCTTGTCACGCTTGAAATCAATCACTCGGTAATGTCGTCTGTGCCCGCCACCACGGTGGCGGCATGTTATGCGCCCATGGACATTGCGACCACCAGTTTTTTTGAGGGGTCGGACCAAGCTCTTTTCCGGCTGCGACCGAGTGATATCCTCAAACGTGTCATATGTCTGAAATCGTCGCCCCGGAGAGGTGGGCTTTGTTCTCCTAAGTGCCATATTCGTTGTCCGTTAGTTATTAGTTATTGGTTACTTGATTCCGAACTCCGCATTCAATTCATTCCGCATTTCGAACTCCGCAATAGTTAGACCCCTTCAAAGAACTCTACATGTTCACCCTGGGCAAGGGTCACAATGGCCTTTTTCCAGTTACGACGTTTGCCAAGAGTCCGTCCAAAACGTTTAATTTTGCCGTCCATCCTGATGGTTCGCACATTGACGACCCTGGCATTGAAAACCTGCTCCACTGCCCGCCGGATCTCCACCTTATTGGCGCGCCGATCCACCTCAAAGGTAAACTGGTTGTTTGCCTCTTTTTGGATAGTGCTCTTTTCAGTAATCACGGGTTTCCTGAGAATCTCGTGCGGAGTCATGAGGCTAACCTCTCGGTTATCTGCTTTACGCTAGGTTCAAGCAAAATGAGGTTCTTAAACCTCAGAACATCATAAACGTTCAAGCCTTCGGAGCGGAGCACCTTGACATAAGGTACGTTCCTGGAAGAAAGCTCCAGGCTTTCGATCTTATGGTCTGTCACGATAAGGGTATCTCTGATTTTCAGGGCTTCAATAACCTCTACAAATCGTCTGGTCTTAACTGTTTCAAACTCGAGCCCATCAACAACGACCAAGACATTGTTCTGCAACTTGCTCGTCAGAGCCATCTTCAATGCCTGCCTGCGGACTCTTTTGGGTACTTTATAGCTATAACTGCGCGGACTGGGACCAAATACAACACCCCCACCGCGCCACAGTGGAGAACTACGAGTCCCTGCCCTTGCACGACCAGTTCCTTTCTGGCGGTAAGGTTTTTGTCCGCCGCCACGCACACGAGAACGCCCCTTCGTAGCCGCTGTGCCAGCACGCTTATTGTTCATCTGCATCCTGACCACCTCGTGCAAGACATGCTGCTTGATTGGGACGTCAAAGATTTCGTCCGGCAGATCTATCTCTGAGACTTTCTCGCCGTTCATATTGTATATTTCAGCCACTGCCATGAGCTTTGTTCCTGTCTTGTTGCCTTTTTCTCTCAATCTTTGGTTTTCGTACCTCGACCAGGCCTGACTTACTGCCTGGCACTGCCCCTTTTACAATCATCAGATTTTGATCTGAACGGATATCGACTACTTCCAGATTTTTGACAGTAACCCGTCGGTTGCCATAATGGCCAGGAAGCTTTTTACCCTTGACGATCTTGGAAGGGGTTGCAGATGCCCCCATAGATCCAGGAGCCCGATGGAACATAGATCCATGAGTCGCCCTGCCTCCATGGAACCCCCAACGCTTGATAACACCGGCGAAACCCCTCCCTTTGGAAATGCCTCTCACATCAACCAGGCTGCCCACCTGGAAAATAGTGTCAACCGTCAAGGTCTGTCCCAAGACATATTCCGAGGGGTCACCCACGGCAATTTCGGCCATAGTGGCGTATACTTGGCCACCGGACTTTGCGAAATGACCCTTGAGGGGCTTAGTAACACGAGAGGGCTTCCTTTCCAAAAACCCAACCTGTAACGCTTCATATCCATCCGTTGCCAGAGTCTTTATCTGGGTCACAACACATGGCCCGACCTCAAGCACGGTGACCGGAACCTGCTCGCCACCCGGAGAAAACAGGCTTGACATGCCCAACTTTCTTCCTAAGAGCCCCCTAGGCATGATCTTTATTCCTCATCATATGATAGTCCATCAAACAGACACCTTCAGTCAAGCTTTATCTCAACATCCACACCCGCCGACAAATCCAGCTTCATCAGAGCGTCCACGGTCTGTTGGGTCGGTTCCATGATATCCAAAAGGCGCTTGTGTGTCCTGATTTCAAACTGCTCACGCGACTTCTTGTCCACATGAGGTGAACGCAACACACAATACTTGTTGATGACCGTGGGAAGCGGTATAGGACCAACAACTCTGGCACCAGTGCGCTTAGCCGTATCAACAATATCTGTGGTTGATTGATCCAACAGCTTATGATCAAAAGCCTTCATCCTGATGCGTATCTTCTGGTTCATGACTACGACCCTATTCCAGTATTTCGCTGATAACCCCGGCCCCTACCGTACGTCCACCTTCACGGATGGCAAACCTAAGCTCCTTCTCCATGGCGATGGGGGTAATTAACTCACCCTGTATCGTTACATTATCTCCTGGCATCACCATCTCTGTACCCTCAGGAAGTGTGACCACGCCAG
>JAUVJO010000079.1 GCA_030592345.1 Deltaproteobacteria bacterium | reverse complement strand
GTGTTAGCAACTAGCAGAATTGAAGTCAAGAATTATGTCTTCCGGCAAGAAATGAAGTATAGACTTTCACATATTAAATTTCACAGCGTTATCGGTCGTCGGCGTATTACAATACAGCCTCCTCCCTCTGGCCTTGTGAAATTTAATATGTGAAAGTCCATAGAAAAGGGGTTGACATTTTAAAACTGTCATGGTCTACTTTAAAAACTGGTGTTCAAAGGTTCAGAGTTGAACCTTTGAACGGTTACCTTATGAAAGGATCTGGTATGCGTCTATTATCGCTTGAGCTTCTACTTCTTCCCGGGTTTCTATTGGGGGATGCCTGCTTGCGGTATAGACTTTCACATATTAAATTTCACGGCGTTATCGGTTGTCAGCGTATTACAATACAGCCTCCTCCCTCTGGCCTTGTGAAATTTAATATGTGAAAGTCTATAGTAACGCACCATTCAGGGTATCATGGGCCGCAGGCAGCAAAACCTGCGGCTCTTTTTTTCGGAGGCCACAGAGAGTTGCCAGGACCTGTGGCCTTTTTGTTACGTTCACCCAATTGCGGAGCAATAATCCGCAATCCGAAATACTATAACAAGGGGAGGGACTGATGGAAAAGATATATGTCTTTGACACGACGTTGAGGGACGGCGAACAGATCCCGGGTGCATGTCTGAATCCCAGAGAAAAGCTGGAGATCGCGTTGCAGCTTGCAAGGCTCAACGTGGATTGCATTGAGGCAGGGTTTCCTATCTCATCTCCAGGCGACTTTGAGGCCGTAAAAGGCGTTGCCGAAAGGGTGAAAGGGCCGACTATCGTGGCCCTTGCGCGTGCGGTCCGCAAGGACGTGGAAACAGCGTGGGAGGCCATAAAAAAGGCTGAGAGGCCACGTATTCACGTCTTTCTCGGGACTTCGGATGTTCATATTCAGAAAAAATTCGGCCTTGATCGGGACAAGGCCCTGGAGCGGGGACTTGAGGCATTGAAGCTTGCCAAGTCGCTATGTCCGGACGTGGAGTACTCCACAGAGGATGCCTCACGCACAGACCGCGAGTACTTGGCCAGGGTAGTGGAACAGGTCATTGCAGCAGGGGCTACGGTGGTAAATATCCCGGATACGGTTGGTTATGCCGTTCCTCAGCAGTTCGGCAGGCTCATCGCCTATCTTATGGAAACGGTATCAAATATCGATCAGGTGACACTCAGTGTTCACTGCCACAATGACCTGGGTCTGGCCACAGCAAACACCTTGTCTGCCTTAGAAAATGGGGCCAGACAGGTGGAGTGTACCATGAACGGTCTGGGAGAAAGGGCGGGTAATGCTTCCTTAGAGGAGATAGTGATGGCCGTTAGGACCCGGAAGGACTATTTCAACTTCTTTACGGAAGTCAACACCCCTGAGATCATGAGAACGAGCAATCTGGTGAGCCGGCTTATGGGGATGCCGGTTCAGGCCAATAAGGCCATTGTCGGAGCCAATGCCTTTGCCCATTCTTCTGGTATACACCAGGACGGCATCCTAAAAGATCGTGCCACCTACGAGATCATACGACCGGAAGATTTGGGGATTGTTGAGCACGAAATGGTCCTTACGGCAAGGTCGGGCAGGCATGCCCTAAAGGATAAGCTATTAAAGATGGGCTATGATCTCAATAAAGACGAGTTTGAAGTCGTCTACGATCACTTCCTGGAGGTTGCGGACAAAAAGAAAAGAGTCTATGATGAAGATGTGGATATCATTGTCCAGGACGTGATATTTGCTCACTTGGACGGCAGCAAGCTCTTCAGCCTTGAATCATACAGCATAAAAACAGGCAACGGCGACGCCCCTGAGGCTAGGGTGAGGCTGCGCAGGAAAGAAGTCATCCTGGAGGCCAGCGACCAGGGTGACGGGCCAATCGATGCCATCTTCAAGGCCATTGACAAGATCGTGGGGGCCTTCCACAAGCTGGAGGATTTCCAGGTCAAGGCTGTCACTGAGACCAAAGAAGCCATGGGGGTAGCCACTGTCCGGGTATCGCGCGAGGGACACCGTGCCTTGGGGCGGGGCTCCAGCACAGACATCTTGAGGGCAAGCGCCAAGGCGTATGTGGAGGCCATCAACCGGATTCACTATTTGCTGCAGCGCGATTCAGATACCGACCAACCAGAAAACGGGCTTGCTCTGTAAGAGATTTCTGCTGCTGAGGGTCAGGATGTGAGGTACTTCAGGAAACAATGTGTTTTGATGGTTATTCTCTTCTTGGCGTCTATCTGGGGAGTTAACACATCAGCATGGGGCCAACAAGCCGAAGAGACCGGGGCTCTGGAGGTGATCGGCAGGGGAGTGATTTACCATGACAACGTGGCTAAAGCCAGGGACGAGGCAATTGCAGATGGCTTACGCAACGCCGTGGAACAGTGCGTTGGTCTTTTGATCTCGTCGCAATCGGTGGTTAGTCACTTTCAAGTGTTGAGCGATCGGGTCTACTCACAGGCAGAGGAATTTATCCTTGATTACAAGGTGCTCACGGAGTCTAAGTCTGGTCGATATTATCGGCTTGTGGTGCGAGCGACGCTGTTAACGAGTGTCCTTCAGGACAAGCTCTGCGATATCGGTATATTAACAACCCATAGGGCTGTGCCGAGCATCTTGTTCTTGTTATCTGAGCAAAACATTGGCCAGGTCTCACCCCAATGCTCGTGGGACCGACAGAGCCAATTCACCGGGCCTTCACTGGCCATCGAAGATACACTTTCTGGATACATGCGTGAGGAGGGTTTTGTCATAGTGACGCCGGCAGCACTGTTGGCTCAGGGTATTGCCCTCGGGCCTGAATACGCAGGCCCTGAGTTGAGCGATGAGGCTGCTGTGAGGCTGGCACAGCGAGTGGGTGCTGAGGTGGTGATTGTGGGTAAAGCCCTAGCTCGCCTGAGCGGGATTATTTCAGGCCCGGAAATGAAGTCTATTGAAGCTACGCTGTCTCTGCATGCTGTCAGAGCTGATAACGGGATGATCATCGCTTCATCCAGTGCGACAGGGTCTGCTGTTCATGCAAATGAAATCGTTGGTGGAAGACAAGCCCTTACGCGGGCCGCTTCAGATTTGGTCAAAGACGTCAGCAGGCAGGTTGCGGCGAATTGGGCTCAGGAGGCGAGCCAGGCCGTTGTGGTAGAGCTGGTTATAGAGGGTATCAAGGCGTACACCGATTTTGTCAGGTTCCGGGGTGTCCTCAAAAATGAGATTCGCGGTGTCAATAACGTCTACCTTAGGGCGATCAAGGATGGTGAGGCCAGGATGGAGGTGGATGTAAAAGGGAGTGCCCGTAAGCTGGCCGACGAGTTGATGTTAAAGGGTTTTGAGGGCTTTGGAGTGAACATCTTAGAGGTTGGTCAAAACAGGATAAAACTTGAGTTGATACCAAAACACGGTGTTGTAGACGAGTCGTAAGTACCAGGTGAAACAACCTATTCCCATAAACATTCCCAATGCGCTGAGCCTTTTCAGGATTCTGCTGACGCCACTTTTTGCTATCTGTTTGATCAGACACCTTTTTGGATGTGCACTGTTGGTATTTGCTGTTGCAGCGGTCACAGACGGCCTTGACGGATTTGTGGCCCGTGTCTTTCGGCAGAAAACCACTCTGGGGGCCTACTTGGATCCCGCTGCTGACAAATTGTTGTTGGCAACAGCATTTGTGACATTGGCCATTCAAGACCTGATTCCAAGCTGGCTCACAGTAATCGTTATGACGCGGGATGTGTTGATCCTGTTTGGCGTAGCCCTGTTCAATCTCATGGCCAGGAAGTTTGAAGCAAGGCCCTCCATCCTGAGCAAAATAACCACGGTTGCACAGTTGTCAGCCGTGTGCGCTGTACTGGTAGGCTTCCAGGTACCAAAGATCGGCCAGATTCAATCACCTCTGTTCTGGTTTACGGCCGCCATGACAATTATTTCCGGGTTACAATACATATACAGGGGGCTGAATATTCTCCAAGAGAACGTTTCAAACTCGGCAGTGTAACCTATGGTCACCCCCATTTTTCTTGACACGATCCGTAATAGTTGTTAACCCAAAACATATAAGGTCTCAGGCACGTAGCTCAGGGGGAGAGCGCTACCCTGACACGGTAGAAGTCGCGAGTTCAAATCTCGCCGTGCCTACCAAGAAAATCAAGGGGTTATGCCATTGGCCATAACCCCTTTTTTGTTTGTAACCGTTCACGGGTTCATGTGTTAAGGTGGCTTTTCGCCTTCTACGAGTGGCAACAAAATTAGGTGTTACTGAGCCGTTGCTCTACCCCTAAAACATTATCTTAAAGCGTATATATTAAAATAGTATGGTAATTTAAATAAATTTATGGTATAATAAGTTTATGTTTTAATGCAGTGTTCGCCTTTTGTATCTGGCCTTGAATAGTTAATTAATTTAGTGTGTTATATGACGAACCGCTCAACATGCGTGCTCGATAACTAAGGCTGGTTAAAGGACCTCCACCGATCCTATCATGTGGGGCCTCTAATACTTGACATGAAAATCCGTGAAGACGCATTGCCTTTTGTTTGTCAAAACCCTGCGTGCAATCAACAATACGATGCGCAAACCTTCAGAGACGTACTGAACCTCTGGGGTCTCGTCTATGCTGATTGCGGCGATTTCATTTATCAGGGTATTACATGTCCCAGGTGTAAAACGACAAGCATCAAGCCCGCTCCGAGAAACGATCCAATCGTCGACCTGCGAGACTTCATCATTGTTCCTAACGCAAACCCTGCGGCAAATACTTGGGAGCAATATATTGAGCGTGAACGAGCTAAAGACGAAAAGGATCAGTTGAATTTTAAATTTATTCCAGCGTGGGACGACGAGACCGTAAGCTATGCTGACATCATAAATCGTTACCCATCGAGTTCGTATTCTCTTTTTACAACACCTGGTGTGCCTTATCTAATGATGATACCAGGAGACGTCGAAAGGAAACTGGTAAATGAGAATGACACTGGTGAAATTCAATTAAGAAGGCTATATCCGGACACTGCTGAGTTTAGAAATCTGTTAACAATAATGACTCCTGGCAGTGCAACCGACATCAAGACTTCTCATGCCGGACCTTCGGCCTTGCGGGGTGAAGGGGGTTCAGAAAAAGAAAGTGAAGACAAATTCAACGCATGGATTGGACTTTTGGAACAAGTTGCAGGAGGATCTCTTACTGAATGTGCCAAGGAATATCTTGAATCCCTCGGTTATTCCGGTTTTGACTTGGAAAGATTTGATGTCGCCATAAAGCAGTATGTAAGGCGGTTATATTCTGGATTTTCTGAACAGATTCGTGACCTTTCGACGAAAGTTGGATTTGAAGAAAAAATATGGGACCTGCCAAAAGAGGCATTAGAAGACCTCACTTATCCTGTCTGTACTGATTTGGCGGTTGTGGACAAAAGGAAAGAATTCATTGAGTGGGTCGAGAAACTGGAAGGGTTAAGAGATAGCCGAAAAGCACTATTCATTGACGCTCCAATGGGGACGGGAAAGACCTGCTCCATAATAGAAGCACTGGTGGAAAATACAGCTTTGTCTGCTGTGATATTTATGCCGACAAACAGGTCGTGCAAGGAAATCGCAGCAAAGCTGAAGCTTAAGATTGCACTAAAAAGAGGTTTGAAATATTGGGAGTATTTTCAGCGCGAAAAGAGTCTCCTTTACTGGGACCTTAAAAGAGAATTCCTTGAAAAAGAAGTCTATTTGGCTGACGGGATCAGCAAAGATCAGTGTCCTTATTTTACTGAAATCATGGAGAGATACCGCGAAAATTGGACAAAGATGCGGGACATATGCAAAGGATGCGAGAAGAGGCGGGCGTGTGGATTTCTCTTACATGAGAAGAAAGCTCCGGAATCGAGAATAGTCGTTACAACCCATCAGCAATACGGCAGATTTTATCAGGTTACAAGCATACGCAAATGGTTCAAGAATGGCCTTGACACAAATGACGGGGTTGTCCCACGAGACGTCTATATCGTGGATGAAGACCTGGTTCTTTCTCACTGCTATCAGCCGATCGGACTCAATCGTGAAGAGATAGCAGATTTGTGCACTACACTGACAGGGTTTTTGTCTGACTTTGGCGAAAACCAACAAGTCGAGGATAAGATAAAAAGACTTTTTGGCCAGAGCGGTATGCCCGGAAAAACGAGTATCATCCCACCTGTTGATCCGGACTTCGAGTTTTCAAAAGCAATCGTAGAGAAGTGGGATGAAACCTTTTCTGATCAGACAATGTTTGTTCCTGAATACGTTGACAGCTCAGAAACCGTTGTAAATCACCTGGAATTGATCCAAAATGCACTGAGACTGGGGGTAGTTGTTGAAAAGGGTAGTCGGTCAACACACAGGCATGGAAAGGGCGAAAAGGAAAAGATCGAAATGGTCTTCTTGCCCAATCCCAAGATCTTAGACCTCTCAGAACTTCCTCCGCACGTTTTTTTTGATTGTACCAGGCTTGATGACAAGTTTTTGAAGAAAAAAGTCAGACACGTTGACTTTGAACGTATGCGCATAGACGTCAAACCACGATGGCAACTTAGGGTATGGCAGAATCAAAATACTGATTTGCCTCAAAGATGGATACCGAGGGACGAGCCAAACGTCAAGAAATTCGTACGGGAATTGTTTGATGAACTCGGAAAGAACCATCAATTCTTTTTCGTAACGACCAAAGCGATACGAGAAGGCTATTTAGACGATTTCCTGGAGCAAGAATATCAACAACTCGCCCCTCTAGTGGTTCATTACGGGAACCTTAATGGCTTCAATAAGGCCAAGGCGTGCGATGTCGGTATCATGCTGGGTAGTTCTATCCCTTCAAATGGAGTCGAGATTGCCACGGCACTGGAATTCCTTCAAGACAAGTTGCCAAAGAATCAGATTACGCCAACATCTCCGGATCTTTGGACATGGAACAAAAGAAATGGCCAACGCGTATACAAAGAAGAATACGCCATTGTAGGCGAATTGGCAAGATTAGTACGGTTTTGCGAACAGAGGCAAGCCATCGCAAGTACACGTTATCTTTTCCATGACGTCCGTTTCTATATTTTATCTAAAGACCCAGTATGTGAATATGAACCATTTCTCACCAAGACTGAAACAGATCAATACAGAGCTGACATTTTTCCACCAAAGCCTACGCGTAGTGATAGCAAGTATGAGCAGGTGAAAGAGGCCGTCTTCGAGTTGGCAGGGAAGCACAATCTGGCTACTGAGATGGAGATTCATCACAGAACAGGTATCTCAAGGACCACACTTCGCAAGCATCTCAAAAGGATGTTGGACGAAGGCCTTATCGTTCGAGCAGGGACAAAATACAAGCGCCCACCCCTTCCATAAGGTTGACATTCAAACTGATCTTAACACTCTATCCAGTATCACTATGTTGGCACCTAAAAAGCTTCTTCTTGGAAGGGATGAGATTACTGACCCCCAAAATACACAGAATACTTTCCTGTGCAATAGTTATTCACAATTCGTAACTTCTCATCAATAAGTCCGGCAACTTCTCAATAATCTGAGCCGACAGGTGGACAAAAGCTGAAAGCTCAAGGCTGAAAGGAAGAAAAGCTAAGAGCATGGGATTTAATTGTGTTGCTTTGAGCTTTGAGCTTGTCCGGTTTATCCGGGCCAGGCTCACTTATAAGCGAGTTTCAGACGTTTTCAAATTTAATTGACTGTCGGCGGGCCTAATCTCAGGAGCTTACCCAGACTTTTTGAGAAGTTACCACAATTCAACATAATGACACCATACTTTTGCGTTTTTTATATTCCTCAACTTTGATTCATGATGCCTTCTACCTCATCGGCCAGCTTAGTAACAAGCTCACCCGCCCTTCCTTGAAAAAAGATGTCCGTAACTGATGAGGTTAGCAGAGTGGGTTCCACATTGATCTCGATAATGCTGGCGCCGGCCTTCTTGGCAATCAAGGGAATTGTATTGGCGGGCGCAACTTGGGCAGATGTGCCGATGACAAGTAACGCTTCACAGGAGGATGCCAGCTCGTGGGACTCACGAAGGGCACGAGGGGGAATGGCCTCCCCAAATAAAACCACATCCGGCTTAAGTATCTGCCCGCAAGTGCACCTGGGGGGAATCTCCTCCCCGAGTTTCTCCAGTCGGTATTGACGATCGCAGGAAATGCAGGAGAGTGTCTTGGAGTTGCCGTGATATTCAATGACACTGGTGGCACCTTCCTCCTGGTGCAGGTTGTCGATGTTCTGGGTGATAATGGTGTGGAGCAGGCCCATGTGCTGGAGTCGCCCCAGGGCTTTATGGGCAGGGTTGGGCCGTGCACGCCTGATTATTTTTTCCATCTCCTGAAACATGGTCCAGACCTTTTCCGGATTGGCCTGAAACGCGGAAATGGTGCCGTATTCCATGGGATCGAAACGTTCCCACAGTCCACCTCGGCTCCTGAAATCCGGGATACCCGACTCCACGGAAATGCCTGCACCAGTCAGTGCCAGGCTCAACTTCGACTGGCAGATAATTTCCGCTGCTGTTGTGCTCATAATCTCTACGTTCCCAAGACCCACTGTGGTCTCCGACGCCTCAACCAGTCTATGGTCCAAGGCTACAGCAGGGAGATTAGTTCACATATTCCAGTCGATGTGTCTACAAGGTAGAATCCCGGGGACCCGTCTTTTCCCATAACCTCCCCGGGGTTTAAGAGAATCGTCTCTCCCACCTTGTCGAGAAACACTTTGTGGGAGTGACCAAAACACACCAGGTCGAACCGGCCAGTGGCCGCCAAACCGTCTGCCACAACCCGATAGTGCGTGAAGGCAACCCTGAAATCTCCAAGCGCAAGCTCTCCTGTCAGACCGTAGAGCGTAATATGAGAAAGCTCTGTCAAGGAAAGTTTGGTCAACAAATACTGATCCCCATCATTGTTGCCGAACACGCCATGCACCGGTATCTTTGCCTGATCCAGCTCTTTGAGGGTAAACGGTGCAATAAAGTCCCCACAGTGAATAATGGCCTCGGCCCCGCGTTCCTTTATAACTGCCAGGGCTTTGCGCAGGTTCCAGATATGGTCGTGTGTGTCACTCATCACAGCAAGTATCATCAGCCATTCCTCCCTTCTAATAGAGTTAAAGATAATGATTTTGGCAAGGCTAGAGGGAAATTTGCGAGTAAGTACGTCGTTCCGCCTTTGGCAGGGCAGATAACTCAGTCCAAAATCATTATCTGGAGATCTATAAGCAATGATACGGTGGCGATGTCAATGGCTGTCTTCTAACAGAACACATGTTCCGAAGGAAGTTTTTTTGGATAAATTTCGGATTGAATTCCACTGCCAACTGAAAAAGACTTGGAAAGTTCCCAGTGGGCGTATCCGGAACTTGGGGTATGCATGCTCTTGAAACGACTTGCGCCGCATTTGTGGAGTACATCAAGTGCCTAAAGTGAACTAAAGTGCGCTAAAGTGCCTAAAGTTGAGGTATTCTGCCTATTTTTAATATGTTGCGCCGGAAGCGCACTGCTTAATCCCGCTAAAGGCAGCGATTTTAGCGGGGCTGTTTATTTTACGCCAAGCTCCAGCCCAAAAGATTAGTACGCTGAACGCAAGGTTAAAGTGTCAAATTAAGCGTCGCCGTAAAATCGCTGCTAAAGGCGGGACGCACTTTCTTTCAATAATAAAATTGTTTCTTCAAGTCCTTAACTTTAGGGCACTTTAGACACTTTAGCTCACTTTCTTTCTTCCATTGCCTGCCAAATTCCAGAAGGATGCAGAAAAGTTGTTGTCTCCCTCCAACTGTTAGATACGCCCGGTCCCAATCCCTTATTTCCTTGACTTAAAACGGGTAATTATCTATGCGGGGGAAGAATGAATCACCCCAAGATCTTCAGAAAGGCAGTTTCATAGTTTGTAGCCGTTCACGGGCAGTTCAATGCCTTAATTTCACCACAGAGGCACAGAGGCACAGAGGGCAGGATTTTTCCCTGGCCGGTAGACGGCGGCCAGGGAAAAGCATCCGTTCGGCTTCGCCGGATGAAATTGCTTACACGGCTGCCACAAAGGTGGCGTCAAGACAATGAGGCGCGGGATAATTGCCCGAAGGGCAGCGTTTTTTTGCCCGATCGCCGTCTCCCGATCAGGCAAAAGGAATTTACCCTCTGTGCTCTCTGTGTCTCTGTGGTGAATCATTTTTGCGTAATCCGTAATCCAAAATTGTATGGCCTGGAGGAAAACTATGAAAAGCACGGTCTATTTTGCGGATCTCCGTGCAAAGTGGAGCGAAAATCTTCTCGCGAAACTAAACAGGCTCCTTGATGCAGTGGGGTTGGCAGACAAGGTCAACAAGGGTGCACTCGTG
>JAUVJO010000186.1 GCA_030592345.1 Deltaproteobacteria bacterium | reverse complement strand
GCTCTGGCAGTCGAAGGGGTGAGATTGTGGAGGCCAGAAGGATAGTGTCTTGGATTGCAATTCGTGAGTTAGGGTACTCAGGGGCAGATGTTGCTCGGTATCTTGGAGTCACGAATTCATGTATTACGAAATCGGTATCATTCGGAAAAAAGCCCGACATGAAAGATTATGTTAATCAGGCCTGAAAACCGATTGTCAATATTGAATAGCTGCAAGGCAAGCTATTCACGTTCGGAACGAACGCCCCCTATTCTCGGTTGGTGATGTTGTAGATTGATAAAAGCCGCGCTTTTTATTAGGTTAAGGAGATAACGATGAGGAAAGTAACGGATATCACAAGTTCCTTTTTAAAGAACTATAGTCAAAAAGATCTGCTTAATTATATCGAAGGCGCTACACTTCTGGCATCAGGAGGGGGAGGAGCTAAACAGATAGCGAAAAACCTTCTTGATATGAGTGGAGTGGAAACGGTTAATGCCATTACATCTGCACAACTCACGGACGTTGTACACACCGGCATGGTTGCCCAGGTTTTTGCTCCCTCAGCAATTTGGGCCAACCAGGACTTTCGCTCGGCCCTTAATTCCTTTACAGCCTGCGTCGGACAGGGCGGCGTTATCATGCCTGTCGAAGTTGGAGCTGTAAATGGAATAGTACCCGCCATTGTTGCCTCCATTACAAACAGTGTTCTTTTGAAAGATTCAACGTCTGACAGGTCGGTTCCGGAAATGGACATGACATTGTTTCAGAATTCTGTCCCTCTCTGCAAGGTTTGCATGGTGCCCACGTCCGGCACTCCGATATACCAGCAGGATTTTGGTGAGAATACTAAGGCCTTGGACGCGGAAAATTATATACTCGATGTAATGGATGACCATGTTGATGCATTTCAGGGTGTCGGGGGCTTTGTCGCATATCCCATGTCCGGTCTTGACTTGAAACAGTATGCAAAGCAAGGATACCTTTTCGAAAATACTTTTGATTATGCTATTGCCCTGGGACAGGCCATGAAAACCGTTGGAAGCCTGGACAGTGTGATGGCGGTCATTGACGATTATCTAGGCCAACAATATTCACCATACAATCTTTTTACCGGTTATCTGGTCGCTTCGGTTCAGCATCCACATGCCCAGGATTACGGCTACGCCGATTTCAAGAGCGCTGATCCCAAATCAATATTGGGAGTACGAATCTATTATTCCAATGAAAACATGATAGCATATGCGACTATGTGGGTCCTTGTGCAGGGTATGCCAACAGCAGTTGAGCTTTTTCCCATTGCCATGGGACCTGACGCGATCGGCTACCTGCTGCTTGAGGGAGAAAGTCCAAAAGGGTATCAGGCCGGTTTTTCTTTTTCCAACGAAGCCTTTGATCCGTCAACGGGTGATCCTCAGTTTTTCCAAACGAATAAAGTCGCTTTGATAGGCATCCCGGAACCGCGTTTACGCAGAAATGACATTATCAATTCATTTTCAAGGGAAATTGCCCGGACCAGGAAATCCTTCGGCCTGACCTATGACGGTAAATACGTCCCCGTTGAAGACCTGCCCAAGTTGCAGTCCATGTTGGATGTCAAGGCAAGCGGTCGGAGAGAAATAGATGACGTATTGATATGTTTCAGAAAACCCTCCCATACTATGGAAGGGTGGATTGACCGGAACGGGCCGGAATCCTCTGCTCTTTCTGATGAGCCTTTTTGTGTGCCTTTCCCTCGTCTGCAGGGGCGCAGGGTAACAATGGAATTTACCTCGCCGGACGGGCAAGCCAAAACAATCGCAATGAATTTTTCTCAGAATCAGGAATCATGCTGAATAGTTGCAGAATTTTATTAAGTACGCTTTTTTTCTTTCCACTCTATTGCTTGTTGGTCACAAGTGGCCTCCCCGCATATGGTGAAGATGTCTGGTTCAACGATGTGTTTGATACCGGCGTCTATAATATGAGTATCATCCAGGATCGGCAGGGTTTTCTCTGGCTGACGACGAGCAACGGCCTTATTCGCTATGACGGTTACGAAAAAAAGATTATCAAGAAAGGCCCTGACGGATTGACCTCCAACCTGGTCCCCTGCGTGTACGAAGATAGTGAAGGCTTGCTATGGATTGTCACGCTCTCCGGACTTGATCTCTACGATCGCCGGAACGGCAGCTTTCGTCATTTCCAACATGATCCGGCAAATTCCACAAGTATTGGGAGCAACAACTTTAACTGGGCGCCAAAACTCGTTGCCGAGGACAAAAACGGCCTGATCTGGATCGGGACAAAAGAAGGACTCTACAGTTTTAATAAACAGACGGAAAAGTTTACGGCATATCATCTTGGGCCGAAAAACGATCCCCATGGGCTGAACGCGGATAATGTCTGGACGGTTGTGGCTGACAGGGGAGGATCCATATGGGTAGGCACTTCAGCCGGACTGGATGTGTATGATCCTGGCGACAATCAATTCTCCCACTTTCTCCATGACCCTGAAGATGATGGAGGTCCGCAGGCACCCGGAAAAGGTATTGTTTATGCGGTCGCCCAGGGCCGGGACGGGGATGTCTGGGTAGGTACCAGTGAAGGCGGTTTGAGCAGGTACTCAAGATCGAACAAGACCTTTACACATTATCGGCATGACCCGAACGATCCTGACAGTCTGGCGTGTGACGAAATTTTTTCGATCACCGAGGATTCACGGGGCAACCTGTGGTTAGGGCGTTCTTTTTCCAGGGCTTTCGGTCTTGAAAAATACAACATGGATTCAGGAAAATTTACTTTGTATAAACACGATTCCGACGTTCCTGGTTCTTTGTACAGCAATATCATATTAACCTGTTTTGAGGACAGATCAGGTATCCTCTGGGTTCCGGAAAATACCGGAAAGGTTCAAAAGATGGACCCGTACTGCAATCGGTTTAAACTGCACACTGTTAAAAAAAACGACTCTTCAACAACGGGCCTGCGGGCCTTGACAAGTGTTTACGAGGACAGCCGGGGAGACATCTGGACAGGCGGGCAACAAGGGTTAAGCCGGTTTGACAGGAAATCTCAGACGTGGACCTACTTTGCGCCTGATCCGGATAACCCGCAGGCACTCTGGAATCAGTATGCGTTTTCGATGATCGAGGACAGTGACGGCAACTTCTGGGTGGCTACGGATGACGGTATCCTGAATCTGTTTGACAGGGACAGGGGGATTGTTCTTAAGCGATACCAAAATCCAATTATTCCAAAGACAGCGAGGATGATTGTTGAGGACCGTTTTGATCCGGATATTTTCTGGTTTGGGATAGAAAATTACGGCCTGTTTAAATTTAATAAAAAGAGCGGTGAGTTTACAAGATACGAGAGCCGTTCGGATGCATCAGAGGGGTTGCTTGACGGTTTTATAGTTTCCCTGCGGCAGGATGATGATGGCCGGATGTGGATACAGTCCCACTCCGGACTGTATCATTTTAATCCCCGCACGGAAAAGTTTATCCGTTACAGCCATAACGACAACGATCCCGCAAGTATCAGCAGCAATGTAATCAATGATCTGTACATTGATATACAGGGAGTGTTCTGGGTAAGCACCGACAGTGGTTTGAACAGATTTGATCCACAAAACGGCAGATTCCTTCGCTATGGGAAAAAGCACGGATTTCCCACCATGTCCACCAGGACTATACTCGAAGACAGGAGTGGATTGCTGTGGATAGGTTCTGATGCGGGATTGATAGTCTTTGATCCAGCAGAAGAAAAGGTGACCCGCGTCTATACAAAAGAGGACGGGTTACAGTGCAACAGCTTTAGCCTGTATGCAACAAGTGCGCTGCAAACCCGGGGTGGCCGGATGTGGTTTGCCGGCCCAAATGGCGTAAACAGTTTTTATCCGGAAAAAATACGCACCAACCCCTTTAAACCATCGGTTTATTTGAATACCCTGACCCAGGGTGGCGAAGAAATAATTTCCAACCCATCCGCCTCAAAAGGTACGGATGTCGATTTGGATTGGCGCCACAATTTTTTTGAATTCACCTACGCCGCACTCAACTATTCCCAGCCAGGGAATAACCTCTATAAATACATCCTCGAGGGATGGGACAAGGACTGGTTTTATGCGGGCAAGCAACGTTCGGGGCGTTACTCAGGGCTGTCCGGTGGAGACTATACCTTAAAGATTCTGGCAGCCAATAATGATGGTTTGTGGAGTGATTCACCTTTTTTTATCCGTATTCATGTGGCTACTCCTTTTTGGCAAACCTGGTGGTTTTATTTGCTTTGCATTTCCTCCATGCTCTTCATCCTGTTCCTGCTTTTTTTCATCCGAACCAGGAACCTGCAACAATTTAACAGGAAGCTGGAAGCAGCATACAAACTGGTGAAACTTGCCGAGGAAAAGTACAGGTCGATCTTTGAAAACGCCACTGAAGGTATTTTTCAATCAACTCCGGAGGGAAAACTGCTTACTGTCAACACTGAGATGGCTCGGATCCTAGGATATGAAAGCAGCGAGGAACTGATCGGTGCAATTGATAACATTTCACAGCAGGTCTATGTTGATGCTGCTGACCGGGAAAAGTTGATCAGGGCTTTAAAAGAAAATAGTGTGATCTCTAATTTTGAAACCCGTTTCAGGCGCAAAGATAATTTGATTATCTGGGTAAACATCAGTGTCAGAAAAAATGACTCTGAAAAAGAAGGCCGGGTGAGCTTTGACGGTATTGTGAAGGATATTACCCGTCGCAGGGAAATTGAGATTGAACTTGAGAACCATCGGCAGAATCTTGAAAACATGGTTGCAGAGCGAACAAAGAAAATTAATGAAGCAAATATTTTGCTGCAGCATGAGATCGATGAGCGTCATCGTGTTGAGGAGGAGCTGCTCAAATCCAAGAAACTGGAATCCATAGGGGTTTTGGCTGGAGGAATTGCTCATGATTTTAATAATCTTCTTGCTGTTATAGTTGGCAGGATTAGTATGGCCCAATTGCATCTGATACCGGGCAGCAAGGCTGCTGAAGAGCTTGAAAAAGCAGAGCTTGCTACAGAAAGAGCCGCTGAACTGAGCAATAAATTCATTACCTTTTCTTCAGGTGGAAAACCTGTCAAGGAATTAGATGATATTGGTGAAGTTGTCCGTAACACCGTTGAGTTGAGTTTGAGTGGCTCAAAGGTGAAGGCAAAGTTTTTACTGTCGCCTGATCTATGGCCTGTTAGCATTGATCGAAATCAGATGAGCCAAGCATTTAACAACATTATTGAAAATGCCAAGAATGCGATGGATAAAGGTGGAGTATTGCAGGTCATGGGGGAGAATTTTGTTTTTGATCAGGAACAAAATGGATCAAAGCTTCCTTTGTCAACCGGCGATTATGTCATGATTTGTTTTCAGGACGAGGGTGGTGGAATTCCAAAGGAATATCTGTCTCGGATATTTGACCCCTATTTTACCATGGATGCCATGGGAAAAGAAAAAGGAAAAGGACTTGGCTTATCAATCACATACTCAATCATCAATAAGCATAACGGCTATATTTTTGTCGATTCCAGGGAGGGAAAGGGAGCTAGTGTGTACGTTTATCTCCCTGCTTTACCTGAACAAAGCCTTTCAGACCCGCCTTTTCGATTGGATGACTCCGGAAAAGGAAAAAAGATACTGGTGATGGATGATGAGGAAATGATCAGGGCCACGTCTCAAAACATATTGGAAATCATGGGACACGAGGTTTTCGTTGCTCCTGAAGGAGAAAGCGCATTTACCCTTTACGAACAGGCGTATAATGAAGGACGACCGTTTGATCTTCTCATAATCGATCTCACCATACCCGGCGGTCTTGGGGGAAAGGAGCTGATAACCAAATTGATACAATTTGACCCGAATGTCCGGGCAATTGTTTCCAGCGGCTATGCCGAAGATCCTGTCATGTCCAATTACCAGGATTACGGTTTTGTCCAAGCCTTACCGAAACCCTACACATTAGAGCGGATGCAAGCGGTTCTTGATGAGGTGTTTGTTCGGTAAAAGTGGAAAGAGGAAAGGAGTCCAAGAGGAAAGGGGCCAGCCCTCGAAAATAGAATTTAGCTTATTTACCTGACTCCTTATCTTCCTGTTCTCCTTCATCAACCTCTCTATCTTTATGCCTGCCTTGCTCACCGCCTGCGCCTTCATCTTGCAAAGGAAATGGGGGACGTAATTGACTAGCTTGACTTACTCTTTCGTTCTCCTTGTAATTGACTGCCGTAGGGGACGTTGCCAATTTATACAACTTAAGGTATGTATGCTGTATGGTAAGACAAGCCCGATTGGATGCACCTGGTGTTTTGCACCATGTTATGGCATGTGAAATTGAGCGACGGCCAATTTTTATTGATGACCGTGACAGGGATGAGTTTGTTCGCCGTCTATCAGATCTCGCTCAGGAAGGGAAACTGATCGTTTACGCATGGTCTTTGATACCCAACCACTTTTTATGTTGAGCTCAACATAATACATGGTTGGACATCAGCACCCATGCATAACACCTGCAGCCAGTCAAAGAAAGATTCTTTTCAAGTCGACCAAGAAAGTCATTCCGGTCACAGTCGTCAAGAAAGATATCTTGGCGATTTAAACCCCTGGTGATGACATGATGAATCGCACCAGGGATATTGAGTCGTCTGTATCGAGGCATGCCGCTATG
>JAUVJO010000245.1 GCA_030592345.1 Deltaproteobacteria bacterium | reverse complement strand
ATCTCCCTCCTGAAACCCTCGTCCCACACGATTGGCTCCTGTGCATAATCGAGACGAACCTGGCGAGGCGGATTCAACATGACACTGTCATACAGGCCCGCACCCGCATATCCGGCCAGGTCTTCTCCATTGGAGTCCGAACGGAAGATCAGCCCACTACCGTACAGACCGATACTCTTACCTGGATAGGCCAAAAGGTGTGGTTCGGCAGCTTTTTTTCGGCATGTGAAACTGAGTGCCCTTCCAGGGTAGTTTCCGACCAGTGTTTCCCCAAGCCCCAAGACCACCTCTGCATAGAGTTCGTCTCGGTTGTCTGTGATTGGATTGACGGTATGGATCACAAAGGCGTATTCGGCTTCGATCACCTCTTGGATGAGGACCGCCATGAAAAGATCCTCGTGGCATATTTCCCGTGCCTTGCGGCTCAGAAACGCCCTTTCATTCCACTTGGAGGCCCAGACCCGCTTGATACACATCCAGGCATTTTCCCAGTCTCGAGGCCACACAAGACCTGCGACCTCCATAACATCACGAAGGGAGGATATCAGCTCTTTCGGGGCCTCAAGGGCCAGGATGGCCTTGCGGAGATCGACAAGCACGTCATTTGGCTTGTCGTCAACCTGGCGGAGGAGCCCCTCATAATGTCTTGCAATTTCCAGGTTTAATCCTTCAGTGAGCACCTTTTCAAAGACCCCAAATGGAAGCGCCACTGACACGGGCAGATCGATCCATTCGGGCAATTGCCCAAGCAGGCGTGTCTGGTTGATCGACTTTCCTCCCACAGAACCCTCAACAAAATCCGGTGATGATATCGCATATACGGTGAAATGGGGCCTGGGTACTTCGCAACGTACAGGTTTGATTTTAGACGGAGTAGCGCTCGCCTCATCCGTGCCTTCTTCGAACACGACCTCACCAGTTGCATCAACGGTGATGTGGAGCAGACGCCCCTTGAGTGACTTGAGCAGGGCGATCGTCTCAGGGTCGTAGCAGGTGGCAAAAAGCACCTGGGCATTTCGGGCACGAATCGCCACATGTGATGCAATATCTGTCATGTCTGGCGTTACAACGGCAGTAACGCCTTCCGGGATCTCCTCATTTCCTATAACCTTTTCTGCAATGATTATCGTGGGATCATCAAAGCTCTTTGCCTGCATGGACCTCAAGATTTCAACGATTTGGACTCTGCCCATTGCCCGGCCACGGCTGATCACCTGCCAGTTGCCGAGATGGGCGGTCTCGCGCAATACAGGATGAATGTGGCGGAGCAGGATCGAGAGAACAAATAGAGCGCTGCCGCGTACAACCTCCTCGCTGAAGAGGTCAATTGTCCATGAATCAGCATGAAAGGCATGACCGAGCAGTTCGGCCTTGGGTTGGAGCAGTTGATGGTAATGATCCGTGAAGCTACCCAGGGCGCGTCCGAGCCGATCGAGCACGGCCTCGGCGTGAAGGGACCACTCTTGTCCAAAACGAGGCGTCCCTTTGAGGCGCTCCCAATGGAGAAAACACCTCGCAATCTCATCGTTGTCATGGGAAAGACAAAAGCTTTGGAGCGCCATGCCGATCAATTCGACCAGTTGGTCCCCATTCAGATGCTTGTGGATATTGCGCTCTACTAAAGTGCGAAAAAACGCCTCCAGGGCGAGATCGAGGAAGAGCAGATCCCGCACACATCGAGCGTTCTTCAAGAGTTCGTTCAGTCGCAGGCGCGCCTCTGTGACCTTCTCAATCACGTCCTCGACCGGCATGTGTGGGTCATCCCGGTGCTGCCAAACGAAGTCCAGGAGACCATGCATCTCGCCATCCAATGAGCCTCTGGCGCAATTGATGGCGCTTTCAAGATCGCATCCTGAATGAATCGATTTGAGAGTCTTCAAAAAATGCTCAAAGTCGTGAATCAGTCCCTCTTTTAAGTGCGGGACAAAATCAGGCGGGGTCTTCAAGGGTCGATCAAAACTCTCCAGGCGCTCTTTGGTTACCCCACGCGCCTCGAGTGTCCTGTAAAAGACGCCCCGATCGCCGTCCGTTCGGAGGAATTCCAGATATGCCTCGCAGATGATGATATCATCGGGCGTTGTGTTGTTGTGCATTTTCTGGTGCCATTCCTCCATAAAGGTGCCGCAGACCTCCTTGATATGGTGACGGTGCATGATCTCGAGTATCTCATCACGGATCCTCTGCCCCTCGCCGCCCCGGCCCAGTGTAGTCAACATGAGCCGGATCAACGCCCGGCTGGCTGGCTCGCCAGTATATATGTCGGCCAGTCTTAGCGTCAGGCGATCCATGGCATGGCTCAGTTCTCTCGGTTGGGTGTTGTAGTTTCGCTGCCAGTCGAGTTGTCTGAGGGCAGAAAAACGTAACCATACAAATAGGAGCGCCAGCCCCTCAACATTGTCCCCGACTCTTTCTAACAGGTCATGGCAAAGGTTGAAGCGGTGCATCAGGGTCCATGAATTGCGGCTCATCTCCACCCCGATGACTTCCTCGGCAAGGCCGGAGAGTGCAGGGGCCTCCGGAGAGATTTTTATGGGTTTTGCCAGATAGATGTAGTAATTCTTACCATGGTTATTGTCCCAGCGATCTTCCTCGGGGAAGAAAAGCACAAAAGCGATAACCGAAAAATTCGAGCTATACTCCAGCCTTATGACAATTCGGCCTTCGTTGTTGTGGGTTATAAAAGGGGTCTGTACAGCCGTTTCTCCAAACGCCCTGGTACCCTCAGGCCAGAGCGACCGGGGAGGGATCTGCCACTGTGACCGGGAGCGGGGAGACAGGCCCCAGTGCAGCAGGCATTCTGTTCTCGCTTTTATCCGAAGAGACACCTCGATATGGCCGTCTAACTCGCGTTTTTCCGCAACGATCTCGACACCACTTCTTGTATTAATCTTTTCAGTAGTACTGACCATGTCATCTCGCTTCATTATACGATATAATCAGAAATAGTAAAAACCCATAATGGCCCAAGACTGAAGCACAATTTTGTTGACACGGGTGGGCCTGGCGATTATCCTTACGTCTCGGAATTTCTACAACCTGTTGAAAATAGGGCGGTTTATTGATGCCTAAATTTCTGCCTTGCACGTGGAATAATGGAATGTCGAAGATCCCATCTTTAGCGAGATTGATTTTGAAAGGAACTTTCTCATTTATTAGCTTCCCTGTCAAGAAGGGTCTTACTAATAAACCACTATACCATTTTCCCAGAATCCATTTTCCCAGAATCCATTATTCCAACATGAGCGCTATGCTTCACTTCGTGTCCATTATTCCAACATTCCAATTGTAAGCGAGACGGAGCTGACTTCTAAAAGTAACAAACACCTAATGAAAGCAAATACAATAAAAATCATCCGAGTTGTCTTAGTGCTTGGCCTTGCAGTGGCAATTGCAGCAGCGTTCATAAAGTTCAAGCCCAAGCCACAAAAAGAGCCGCCACCGTTACCAGACCTCCTGGTTGAGGTGATTGAGGTAAAGGCGTCTTCTCCTTTTACGACAATAAAGGCCAATGGCACTGTTCGACCGATTGAAACGCTTAATCTGATCGCCGAAGTCAAGGGAAAGGTCGCGGAGATGGCTCCGAACTTTGAAGAAGGCGATTTTATTAGAAAAAAGGAACTCCTGATTCGCATAGATCCCAGGTCGTATGAATTGACCGTCGCTCAGAGAAAAAAACAGCTAAAACAAATCGACGCAGAACGCGGGCGCCTCGCGCAAGAAAAAGAAAACCTTCAAACAACACTAAAGATTACAGAAAGTGATGTCCAATTGGCCAAGGCCGACTGGGAGCGGTTCAGGGCGCTGGTCAAGCGGGAAGTGATTGCACAGTCTTCCCTGGATCAAGCAGAACAGAAATACCTGGCAAGCCGAAACAGGATGCAGGAGATCGAAAACCAGATAGCACTGATGGACCCCAGGGTTGACCAGCTCGAGGCACAGAAAGAGCTTGTGGAGGTGCAGCTCAGGGAGGCGCGCTTGGACCTTGAACGCACACAGATCAAGGCGCCCTTTGATGGATGGGTCCTGGAAAAGGCGGTCGAAAACGGGCAGTTTGTCACTGCGGGCAGTTTCCTGGGCCGCATCTACAGGGCTTCGGCACTGGAGGTGGAGGTGCGAATCCCTTTCAAAGACCTGCGCTGGTTGGGAGGGGCTCTCTCGCTTGGCGATAGTCCCGCAGGAAAACCCGGGCAGTCTCCGAGTGGTGGACCCGCAAAAGTCATATTTGAAAGCGCAGGCGAATCCCACACCTGGGACGGTTATTTGGCCCGCATAAAGGCCGAGGTTGATAGAAAGACACGCACCTTGCCCCTGGTCATTGAGGTCCCGCTTGACAATTCCACGAGCCGTCCTACCTCTTCATATCCCCTTACCCCAGGTATGTTTGTCACGGTTGAGCTGACAGGAAAAAAAATAGACAAGGCATATCTCCTGCCACGATCTGCGATCCATCCCGGCGACCTGGTCTACCTTGCCGATAATAACCGCCTGGTCATACGACCGGTCGAGGTAATACGTCGGCTGAACGACTCCGTCTACGTGGGCAAGGGTCTAAAAGACGGAGACACGGTGATCATCACGCCCGTCAGTGCCCCAAAAGAGGGGATGCGCCTCAAGGTGCGGCGCGAAGGAGGAAAGGAAGCCAGGGGGCCAGGGGGCAAGCAGGGGGCCTGGGGTCAGGTCTGCTCTTGACTCCTGTTAGCGTGAAATCCGATATATCCATGGAATGTTGGCATTTTTGGGGTGGGATTGGGCGGAGGTTGTTACCCGTTTTGCACAGGAGTTTTTATCCGTGGGAAGTAACTTGTGAAATTGATGTCATAAACTCAAGAATCCAAATCGCTGGTGTGAGAGGCATTAGAGAGTCAGGCTTCTAAGCCTTTTGTGTGTATTTTGCGCCTCTTTGCCTGCCCTGTGGAATGCTAAGCCTATTTCTCTGGGACGGGTTGTTGAATGTCGAGAACTGGCTGGCGATGAAGCAGCCGGATTGCTTAGAGTCATCACCGACTATTCCTATGCTCTGACCCTTTTGGATCAGTATGATCACCAACAGCTTGAAATCAGAAACACAAGTGGGCAGGGGCGCTTTATAAGCAAGTATGAACAAACCCGAGAGGCCATTGACAAGCTTGGCGGAGATATTTCGCATGCTCTTCGGAACAATTGCCAAAGAGTTGCACATGCATGAGAAGGAGACAGAGATGTCCATAGACCATAGATTAAGTACAGAAAAGATAACTCCCGAATTAATAGACTATATTGTTGAAAAGATCGT
>JAUVJO010000248.1 GCA_030592345.1 Deltaproteobacteria bacterium | reverse complement strand
TGAAAGTTGCGCCCTTTAAGGCCCAGAACATGTCCAACAACTCCGGCGTGACGCCTGAAGGCGGGGAAATAGGCCGCGCCCAGATCGTGCAGGCAGAAGCGGCTGGTGTCTCACCCCATGTGGATATGAATCCCGTCCTGTTGAAGCCGTCGAGCGATATTGGTTCCCAGGTTGTTCTGCTCGGCAAAGTCTTTGGGGATCGCAGGGCACGGGCCTATCATGAAGACAAGGGGGTCTTGTTCGAAACCGCCTGCCAATCGCTCGACCGGCTGCGCAGGTCTCACGACCTGATTATTATGGAGGGAGCAGGCTCATGTGCTGAGGTGAACCTGGCTGCCCATGATATCGTAAATTTTCGGATGGCCGAATACGCTCACGCGACCGTCATCCTGGTGGCTGACATCCATCGCGGTGGTGTGTTTGCACAGTGCGTGGGAACCATGGCGTGTCTGCCTCAAGATCGCCAGGACAGGATCATCGGTTTTGTCATTAATCGGTTCCGCGGGGACGCGGATCTTTTTGATGACGGCATCTGCTGGATCGAAGAAAAGACGGGCAAGCCAGTGTTGGGACTGGTGCCGTGGTACAGGGACATTCAGATAGAGGCCGAGGATTCGGTGGTCATAGAAAATCCGGTTGATCCTCACATACGTGAAGCGAGTGGGCCTGCCGTGGCCGTTATTCGGCTCCCGCATATTTCTAACTTTAACGATTTCGATCCTCTCTTTCGAGTAAAAGACTTGCAAGTCTGCTTTTTGGAAAAAGTGAAAGATCTTGGTTGCTACCGTGCGGTGATCTTGCCCGGTTCAAAGAATAGCCGATCAGATCTGAAGTGGCTTGTAGACTCGGGCTGGGTAGATTCCCTGACATCTTACAAAGAAAGGGCTGGTTATTTCTTGGGAATCTGCGGCGGATATCAGATGATGGGCCATAAGATAGAAGACCCTGAAGGCATGGAGGGAGCTCCCGGCAGTTCTACCGGGCTAAGGTTTCTCCCTGTGAATACAACGCTGACCGCTCCCAAGACCACCACCCGTACACAGTTTTCCTGGGAAGGCGTAAGTGGTGAAGGATACGAGATACACATGGGAAAGAGCGTGTTGGCAGGCGGCCAGGCCCTCTTTGAGATCCACGGCAGAAATGGCACGGCTTGCCACGATTTTGATGGATGCGTGTCGTCCGACGGACATGTCTTTGGGACCTATGTGCATGGACTTTTTGACAACCCCCTCGTGCTCCGCAAGTGGCTTTCGAGTATCGGACTCGCTGGCTGTCGTGTGGATAAGCACTCAGGCATTTTGTTTCGCGATCAGCAATATGAGTTGCTTGCAAAACATTTCTTGAAACACATGAATCTAGCGACTGTTATCAATGCCGTGGGGATTATACCTCGGAAGGTCATAAATGGCGATTTTCTCGGTGAGTCATGAGCATCAAGAGCAAGGCGCGAAGGCGCGGAATAGTTTGGCTATTGCAAGCCTGAGCAACGCGGCTATTGATGTTCATGACCGGCGAAAAAGTGTCATTTATGGCCTTTCGAGGTATAACTACATCATGTCCTGATCACTCTGTTCCACGGCACGATCGATCTGGGCCTTGAGCTGAGCCGGCAAGCCTGGAATATCTACACTCAGAAAGCCTCTTACAATCGTTGCTGTGGCTTCATCTTCACTCAGACCGCGCGACATGAGGTAAAGAATCTCGTCTTGGGCAATCTTTCCCACGGCTGCTTCGTGAGACATCTCCACGCCGTCCACCTTGCCCTCCAGCTCAGGGATGGCGTGAATCGATCCCTTGTTGAGTATCAAGCCCCGGCACTCCAGATGGGCCTTCACGCCAGGCACTTCCCCCACCAGGTCCCCCCGTGCTATAATATTCCCACCATTGGTGATGGCTCGGGAAATAATTTCGGCTCGCGTTTCAGGCGCTCTTAAGACAATGCGGCCGCCCACGTCCATCTCAGAGCCGGGGCTGCCCACGAGCAAGCTGTGAAATCGGGCCACGGCCCCCTTTCCATCCAGATAGGTCGTCGGGTACGTCTGGAGAGATTTTACCGGCTTCATGCAAACATAGTTGTTGAGAAAGAGACCTCCTTCCTCAACGACTCCCACTGATCTGGGGCGCACCATCATCTCTTCTGCAAAGTGGTGAATCATGGTGAAGCTCAGCTTGGCGTTCTTCTTTACGTAAAATTCTGAGATGCCCACATGGAGTCCTCGTTGCACATGGGCAGCCGTGGCACAACCTGTGATGATATGAAGCTCCGAGCCTTCTTCGGCAATAATGATGTTATGGACGTTCTGGCTTAAGCCTTCCTTTTCCAAATACAAGCACGCCTGCACAGGATATACGACCTTGCTGCCAGCACTGGCCCGGATCACATAGCCATTGTGCAATGCAAGCTTGGCCCTGGCTGTATACTTGTCGGTGTCCACAGCTATGAGTTTCCAGTAGTAGTCCTTAACCCAGTCATATTGCTGTAAGGCATCTTTGATCGGTATCACCTCGAGGCCGTCCTGTCCGGAACGGGCGTGGATCACGGCAGAGTCTTTTTGCACGTAAGTGCCAGACCTTTCCTTTTCATCGGCATCGACCCCTGCCAGGATCATTCGATCTTTATCTGCTTGAGACAAAATGCCGAGATCTCTCACGTACTCATGGGAAACCGGTTCCGAGTGATAGGCATCAAGATCGATATCCGGGCCAAGAAGTGCCTTCTTATCCTTTGCCCGCAAGGCTTTTTCGTCTAAATCGCGCATTTTACACACTCCCCATATCCGACCTTACTGATACACCTGAAGATTTCCCTGGGGTGGCTCGTGCACGTTAGCATACCGTTGTAAAGGACCTGTCCTTTGTCCGCTGTGACGTAATCCAAGATAAAGCCGGTGTGCGTGATGATCAGGCCCATCCTGGTTCGTTCTTTACGCCGCTCCTTCTGGCTCTTGTGAGCGTTCAGCTTAAAATCCCGTTGCAACAATTCGCTGATCGAGTTTCCTATAAGGGAAATATTTTCCAGGTCCACACCCGACTCTGGCTCGTCAAAGAGCAGCAGGTCTGCATCTTGGGCCATCAACTGCAAGAGTTCAGAGCGCTTGATCTCACCGCCCGAAAAGCCTGCGTTGATGTCACGCTCCAAAAAACCGGAAAAGTTCATCTTTTCCGCCAGGGCTTCCACATCCACGTCTCCTTCAGCACAGATTTGCACCATTTGCCTTGTCCTCACTCCATGAATCGTGGGGGGCCGCTGATAAGAGACGCCAATGCCAAGCTTTGCCCGTTCGTTAATAGGCATATAAGTTATGTCTTCTCCTTTGAAGACGATCTTTCCACCAGCCACCCTGTACTGCGGGTAACCCATGATCGTCATGAGTAATGATGTCTTGCCGGACCCGTTCGGACCGAACATGACATGGGTCTCACCCGGACGAATTTCAAGGTCGATATGTTTCAGGATTTCCTTGTTGCCAATCATAACCTGCAAGTCCTCGATTTGCAGCATTTCTTCTCCTCTTTCATCTTAAATGGTAAACTTCGCCTATTTGCAATGGCACAACCTTTATATTTGATTTTGCTTCAACCTTATTCTTGAATTCTTGAGGATTCGCCTTAAAACGATGCATAGGAATTACAATCTTGGGTTTAATGGATATTGCAGCGCGGGTGGCCTCCGGCATATCCATTGTGAACGTTCCTCCAATGGGAAGCAAGGCTGCATCAACGGCTCCAAGTGCTCTCATCTCTGGTATAAAATCCGTATCTCCAGCATGATAAATCGTCTTAGCCTCAAGGGTTATCAAGTAGCCGACACCATTTCCTTTGTGATGGACCTTTTTGGTAGAACTTCCTTGTTTGGTATTGTAGGCATCTACAGCCTTTATTGAGACATTATCAACACTAATTTCTTCTCCAGGTTCAATTATTCTTATTTTCTTGCCTAGTTTTTTCACACAGCGTTTAGGAGCAACTACTACAGTATTTGAACGGGAAAGTCTATTTATTGTTACTGACTTACAGTGGTCAGCATGATCATGTGTCACTAATATGATATCACCTTTTTCCAGCTCTTCAGGTAAGCCATCAATCGGATCCGGCCATTTGGCAAACTCAATTCTCTTTGGATAATGCTTGAAATAAGTCGTCAAATATGCGGGATCAATATATATGATCTTGTCGATTGTTTTTATCTGAAACCACGAATGCGGGAACCATTTTATGGATATCGACATTGTTAAAGCACTGGATGCCCTGCGGAGCAGGGTTTTCCTTGACTGAAGTCGTGAACTATTGGGACCTGTGCTGTTACTCGAAAAGATTCCCCTTTGTTAAAGGGGACTTTTGCGGTTTCCCCCTTTTTCACAAAGGGAGAACAGGGGAGTTTTATAGCCTTCCAGATAAAGATTTTGGCTGCGTTATCGGTCGATCTCCTCGACGACGTACTATAGTATAGGCTTTAAGATAAAGATTCTGGCTGCGTTATCGGTCGTAAACGTACGACGAGTACGCCTTCCTCCCTCTAGCCTTCCCAAAATCATTATCTTAAAGCCTATATCAGTACGCCTTACTCGGAGACCTTCCTCTGGTCTTGCCAAAATCAATACCTGAAACTCTATAGTCCCGTGGCCAAGATCAAAATGCGCAAAAGGGCAGTTTCAATATGTATCAGCGGTATACGATAGCACGCGCATACCGTCGGAATCTCGTAGCTCCAGCAAGGCCCCTTTGATTTGATAGGTGGCGGCCGATTCCAGTGCCGCCAGGTAGGCACTCTCCTGTTCCATGATCCCTTCCGGGTCCCAGCACATCATGCGGGTGAGCCCCACCGGACCAATCCAGATGGCCTCCCCATCAACTTCAAAGGAAGCCGTGTAGTGGTTGCAGCCTGCTGAACCGGCCAGGCTGCCGTCGTCACCGAAGACTGCCGTAATCTCCGAGTCAGCCAAAACCGATACAAAGCCACCCCTGCCATTATTGTAGCCGTTCAATTGCCACGTCCTTCCCGTCAGTAGCGCGGGTTCAAGCACCGAAAACGTCAACACAGTCTCGGAGTCCGCATTCGCGATCCGCAGTTTGCCATCCGTGACCTGGTATGAAGCAGCGCTCTCCAGGACGGCCAGATATTGTCTCTCTTGTTCGTTCACCGAAGGTTCGCAGGCCATCATGGTAGCCCCAACAGGCCCCAACGTCAGATAATTGGCATCCACCTCACAGGAACCAAAGTACCTGTTGCAGCCCGCGCTGCCAC
>JAUVJO010000087.1 GCA_030592345.1 Deltaproteobacteria bacterium | reverse complement strand
ATGACAAGAACGGAAAAAACTTATCGCACGGGTGTTGATATTGGCTCTACAACGGCCAAAGCAGTAATATGCGAGGACGACGGCAGCGTGGTTTTTTCCCGCTACAGTCGTCATCAGGCCAGAGCCGAGGAAACTGCGCGGCAATTTTTTGAGGAGGCATTGTGTGAGTTAGGTAATGTTGAGCTCGATCTGGCGGTCACCGGATCTGCTGGGATGGGAACGGCCGAGACCTTTGAACTTCCCTTTGTCCAGGAAGTGGTGGCCTCTGCCCATCTGATAAAGAGAGACTATCCGGAAGTCAGGACCTTTGTCGAAATTGGCGGTGAGGACTCCAAGATAATATTTTTTGATGATCGTTTTCGTCCGGACATGAGGATGAACGGGAGCTGTGCAGGGGGCACCGGGGCCTTTATAGATCAGATGGCCGTGCTCCTGGATGTGCCGGTCTCTGAATTTAACACCCTGGCAGAAAAGGCGTCTTCCGTCTATCCCATTGCATCCAGGTGTGGGGTTTTTGCTAAAACGGATATCCATGCCTTATTAAGCCGGCATGCGTCTAAGGAAGATATCGCCGCTTCTGTGTTTCACGCTGTTGCCCTTCAGGTTGTAAGCGCCCTTTCCCGTGGCCGTGACATCAAGAGCAAGATACTCATAGGCGGCGGTCCCTTGACCTTCTATCCGGCGCTGCGGCAGGCCCTTGTGGAAGTACTTGGCATAGCCAATCCGGATGAGGTAATTGTGCCCGACCACCCGGAACTCATCCCTGCAATGGGAGCGGCCCTGGTCCGGAATGGGCAACCACGCAGAGTCAGGATCAGGGATTTGCTTGCACTGTCCGAGACCAGAGCGTCCAGAGGGAGAAACAGGGGCACCAAAAGACTTCCTCCGCTTTTTGAGAGCACGGCGCAGTTCGAGTCATGGCAGGAAAAGCACTCCAGGAATCGGGTTTCCCGGCTCAGCCTGGCCGAGGCAAAAGACAGGGAACTTTTACTGGGCATAGATTCCGGCTCTACTACTACCAAGCTTGTCCTTGCCGATGGCGAGAGTAGATTTGTCCTTGGGCACTACGGGTCTAATAATGGCGATCCCATCCAGGCGGTAAGAGAGGGGCTGAGCGCATTCAGGAAGAAATTCGTGGAGGCTGGCTTCTGGCCGCGCATTGTCCGGACGGCAGCCACCGGTTACGGTGAAGACCTGATCAGGGCAGCCTTTGGCTTAAATGATGGTGTGGTTGAGACCATGGCACACTATCGGGCGGCCAGGTGCTTTGATGAAGACGTCTCATTCATATTGGATATTGGCGGCCAGGATATGAAAGCGATCTATATCCACGACCATGCTGTATCGGATATTCAGGTAAATGAGGCGTGCTCATCCGGATGCGGCTCCTTTATCGAGACGTTTGCCCGTTCCCTGGGATACAGTGTATCGGATTTTGCTGAAACCGCCTGTGAGAGAAACGCCCCGTTTGATCTGGGAACCAGGTGCACGGTTTTCATGAATTCAAAAGTGAAGCAGGCGTTACGCGAGGGGGCAAGTATTTCCGACATTTCGGCAGGGCTGGCCTATTCAGTCATTAAAAACTCCATTTACAAGGTTCTCAGACTTAAGCACACCGAGGTTTTAGGAAACAAAATTGTCGCCCAGGGGGGTACCTTTCGCAACCCGGCTGTATTGCGTGCCCTTGAACTTCTGCTCAAGAAAGAGGTTATTCGCCCGGATATTGCCGAACTGATGGGGGGATACGGCGCAGCCCTTACGGCCCTCAATAACCATATTAGGGAACCGGCCGGATCGGCAGGATTCAATGCCATTAGAGATCCGGACGTAAACTTTGATTTCACCAAGAAGCAAACAGATTGCAATGGTTGCGAAAACAAGTGCCCGGTGATCAAACTTACCTTTGCCAACGGGAACCGTTTCTTTACGGGTAACCGGTGCGAGCGTCATTTCAGCAATAGACCTGAGGGGAAAGAGCAGGGAAGGGATCTGATTGCCGAGAAATTGAATCTCATCTTTGATCGTAAGGCAGAGCCCGAGGGCGATTCGATTCTGACCTTTGGTATCCCCCGCTGCCTGAACATGTACGAAAACTTCCCCTTCTGGTCTGCCTTCTTGGCGGCATGTGGCTTCAGGGTTGTCCTTTCCTCTCCGTCCAATTTTAGACTTTTTGAAAAAGGGGCGTCAACGGTGATGTCGGAAAACATCTGCTTCCCTGCCAAACTTGCCCACGGACATATCTTCGATCTCATAGACCGGGGGGTGGACAGGATCTTTTATCCGATCGTGGTTCATGAGCAGAAAGAATATCCGGATGTCCTCAACAGTTTCAACTGCCCGGTTGTTACCGGCTATCCGGATGTCCTAAAAAGTGCAATTGATCCTGCGGAAAAATACCGGATACCTCTCGATACCCCGGCCATCAGCTTTCGAGATAGTCGTCTGTTGAAAAGGCAACTTCACCTGTTTTTCAGGCAATTTGGTCTCAAGTACCGGACGGTATCGAGTGGTGTGGAAAAAGGGCTGAGCGCACAAAGGAAATTCAAGACAGAGCTGATGGACAGGGCTGCTGCACTAATAAGTAAGGCCCGGAACGAAAGGAGGATGATCGTTGTCCTGGCCGGCAGGCCTTATCATATAGATCCCCTTGTCAACCATGGCATCCCGCATCTCCTAACCCGTATGGGGGTTGATGTCATAAGCGAAGACGCTGTTCCGGCAGACAAAAAACAGTCGTTGGCCGACATCAATGTACTTACCCAGTGGACCTACACCAACAGACTCTACGCCTCGGCCAGGTGGGTTTGCGAAAACCATCACACTGAACTGGTACAACTCACCTCCTTTGGCTGCGGCCCTGACGCTGTATCGGCCGATGAGGTAAGGGAAATCATCAAGGGTTCGGGAAAGATCTACACGCTGATCAAGATGGATGAGATAGCCAACCTTGGTGCAGTCAGGGTCAGATTACGTTCCATGTTGGAAGCCGTAAAGGAGAACAGGAGTAAGCCTCAAGGGGCAAGCGCCAAGGCAAACGCAGTGAAGCGTGTCTTCATGCCGGAAGACAGGGAGAGAACCCTTATCGCGCCTTATTTTTCTCCCTTTTATTCCCCGCTGGTCCCGGCAGCGTTCAGGCCCCTGGGCTACCGGGTGGATGTACTTCCGCCTCAGGATAGGGCCTCGGTGGAATTCGGCCTCAAGAATATCAACAACGATATTTGCTATCCGGCTGTCCTTATTGCGGGAGATATAATCAAGGCTTTTAAGTCCGGCCAATACGATCCGGAAAACACCTCGGTAATCTTGACCCAGACCGGCGGTCAATGCCGGGCATCCTCTTATGTTTCCCTTATCAGGAAAGGGCTGGCCTCTGCCGGCCTGGATGATGTTCCGGTGATCGCAATATCTACTGGGGATATTAACTCCCAGCCCGGATTTATCATCGACAAGAAAGAGCTGGTCAAACGAATGGCTCTTGGCGTCATTTTCAGCGATCCTCTGGTCCAGATGTATTTAGCCACAGTAGTGAGGGAGGAGATCCAGGGGACCTCAAAGGCTCTCCATACCAAGTATTTGTTGGAAATGGAAACGGGCATTGAGAAAGCCGATTATCATTATCTCCTCAAAGTTCTGGAAAGGGCCGTGACGGCCTTTAATGAGGTGAGGATAGACGATCGGCCTGTTCCCAGGATCGGGGTGGTGGGCGAGATATTTGTCAAATATAATTTCTTTTCCAATGGCAATATCATAGAGTGGCTCTCCGACCAGGGGGTGGAAGTGGCGCTTCCTTGTCTCCAGAATTTCTTTGTTCAGAGATTTGTCAATGAAGATTTTAATCAAAACGCGTTTTTTAAGGAGTCCCTTGTTGACAGCCTCAAGTACAAGCTGGCTGATATTTATGCAAGTTACCACCTTGCTCACATTGACAGGGTCATGCAGGGATTTCGTTTTTACAGGAAGCCGTTTAATCTGAAGGAGTTGGCTGAAATCACCGGTGAGGTGGTGAGCCTGGCCAACCAGTTCGGGGAGGGATGGCTTCTGACTGCTGAAATGATTGCCATGCTCAAAAGAGGCACTGGTAGCATTGTCTGCCTTCAACCGTTCGGCTGTATTTCCAACCACATTACAGGAATGGGTATGGAGAGGAAGCTCAAGGAAATATTTTCCAATTTAAATCTGCTTTCGCTGGACATGGACGCCGGGGCCAGCGAGGTAAATGTCTTAAACAGACTGCATTTCATGATCATTGCGGCCAGGGACGAGTTGGAGCATGGGGCAGGAGCGGCAGTCACCCCCACAATGCCCCGGCCTTTATCTGTTCCCCGCATTTGGCCGAGGGACCCGGCCATTTTTGACAATTACATATCACCGGAGATCGAAAAGTGGAGGTCCTGGGTGTCAGGGTTGAATTTGTGGAAAAGGGCAAGCGATTTTGTGCGAAATGGATAGCTCAAAGTCAGAGATATGTACTGAGATTAGCGGGCGGTACTTTGTGTCAAGACTAAGGAGGTGAGGGGGGTGATTGAAATATAGGGCTTCGCCCGCACTGGAGTATTATAGACTTTCACATATTAAATTTCACCGCGTTATCGGTCGTCGGCGTATTACAATACAGCCTCCTCCCTCTGGCCTTGTGAAATTTAATATGTGAAAGTCTATAGAGTGATGGAGTAATGGGTTTTCGGGTTTGTCCGTTTGCCGGTTTGCCGTTTGTCCTGTTTGCCCGTGTGAGAACCGGCTCAACCGGCCAACGGGCTTGACCGGCTCAACCATTAGAAAGGAGGTACGAACAATGTCAGAACATCAGATGAAAGATCGTATTGTAGAGGAGTTGAAGAAGGCTAAAGAGACCGGGCAGATCAACACAGAAAAGGTGCGTGAGATTGTCAGGGAAGCGGTGTCGGCTGCTGTGGCCAAAACGAAGGATGAGGGGCTTCGTCCTGTTGTTAAAGAGGCTGTATCTGCTGTTGTGGACGGTTTGAAGGATGCCGGAGCGGATGCAAAAGAGACTGTGGAAGGAGCTGTAGAAGGCGCCATCGCCGGTGCCCGCAGCCGCGAGGACCAGGCGGTTGAAGCCGCTCGGGAGGAACTCCGGAAACTCGAGAAACGACTCGAAGATGAGAAGGCCAGGTTGGCGGAGGATCTCAGGGAAGGCCTGGAAGGGGCAAAAGAGGCAGGTGCCACCCTGTCCGACGAGGTTAAGAAACGGGTGGAATCCGCTGTAACCGATGTCAAACTGAAAAGCACGGAACTACTAGGTTTGACCGAACAGACTGTCAAAGAAGCAGTCAAACAGGCTATTGAGTCCGGCAAAGATGTAAAAGAAACCGTGGTACACATTACCAGCGATGCCACTGAAAAGGCCCTGAAAGAAGGCCACGTGACCGCCGACAGGGTGAAGGAAATCGCTGACAAGGTCATGTCCGGTGCAGTGGAGGCCGCTGAGGAGGCGGGTGAAGATGTCAAGGAGGTTGCCCGTGGTGCTTTTGAAGGGGCTCAGAAAGGGATCGCATCAGCAGTGGAATCCGTTGGAGATAAGACAAAGGCATTTGTCCACGAGGACCTTGCTCAAACAAAGGACGACCTTGAGGCAATCGAGGACCTTTTTATAGAGACCACCCGCAAAGTGGCAAGACGCTCCGGAGAGGTGGCAAAGGATGTGCTAAATGACCTTGCCGATCAGACCAAGAAAACGACCTCTGTTTTGAGAGAAAAGACTCGCCATGCTGCGGAAGCAACTGCTGAAAGGCTGAAGCAAGCCGGAAAGGATGCCGCCAAAGCGACTACGAAAGCTGCTGGCAAGGCGGCCCATGTCATGGCCGAAGAGGCCAAAGAACTCGGGAAAAGGTCTGTGGATGTAGCAAAGGGGGCGATTTCCGGCATGTGGAAAGGGGCAAAAGAGGCCCTTAAGAAAGAGAAGGGGGAATAATCATGAAGAAGGCGATTGTAATGACAGTATTCGCGCTTGGGCTGGTGATTGCCTTCTCGGCGCACGTGGTTCTTGCTGTGGAGCAGACGGACCAGCCAAAAACTGGAGAAAGAGCTGAAAAGGACTGGAAGCAGGCCCTCAAGACCCAGGTTTTCCTGGCAAAGGCCAAGGTCTCCCTGCTCAAGGCCCGCTCTGCTTTCTGGATAGACAAGGAAAAGGAAGCTGCGCTACGCTCCCTTGAAGAAGCCAATACCTATTTGAACGAGGCTTATCAGAGCGCGGATAAGTCCACTCGAAGACGGATAGCCGATCTGAAAAACCAGGTCGAAACGGCAAAGGAGGCCGTGAGGAAGAGAGGCCAAGAGGCTGCTTCGGAATTGAGCGGCCTTGTCGACAGGAGCGAGGCGGCGCTAAATACTGCCATTGCAGAAACCCAGGCAAAAGCAGCCGCCTTAAAGAAGGAGACCTCCGCCCGCATGGCTCTGGCTCAGGCAAAAGCTGCCGAACTTAAGGCCAAGATCGCCTTGGAGATAGATAAGGCTCCGGAAAAGGCGAAGGAGGCTCTGACTGCGGCTGAGGGGTACCTGGCAGATGCCAGGGCAAGTGCATCTGAATCGTCCGCTCAGGAAGTTGCCAAACTGCAAAACGAAATACGCGAGACCAAGAAGGCCCTCACTGGTAATGTCGGGGAAGCAAAAGAAAACCTCGATGCCCTGATCGCACACACCGGGGAGCGGCTTCAGGCGTACGGCACTCGGATCACAGAAAGTGAAGAAGTGGATTTGCTCAGGAAAAAGTACGCGCAAGTTGAGGCCCAGGCTGCCCTGCTGAAGGCTCAGCTCGCCGCTGAGAAACAGTCGACCTACGATCAGGCGCAGGCTTACTTAGATGAAGCAAAGGTCTGGTACGCCCGGGCCAAAGGTCGGGCCGAGGAAGGAGTTAACCGCCAAATAGCGGCCATTGAAAAAAGTATTGATGACGCCAGCGTGGCCCTGAAGAAAAAGGCTAAAGAAGTTAGGCAGGATATAGCCGATCTGCTGAACCAGGCCGCTGACATCGTTAACGGAAATGACTAACCACTGGTATACTTTTAAAGCTGCGGCCTGCTCCATGCGCTTACAGGAGCAGGCCGCAATTTATACCTCGGAAGGTTGCAAATTGCGTTTTGTTTCGGTGAGCAATGAGCATCAAGAGCAAGGCGCGAAGGCGCGGAATAGCAGGCTATTGCAAGCTTAAGCAACGCAGCTATTGGTGTTCATGGCCAGCGAAAAATCGTTATTTGTGGCCTTTCGAGGTATATTATGGGCTGGAGACTTTATGCCAGGGCCCAAAGCCGGGCAACTTAAAGAAGAAACCTTGTTCTGCAGCGCTCAGACAAAATAGGTCCCATGAAATACATAGTATTGTTAATGGTTCTGAGCATTGTTGTTGTTTTTGGGGCGAGGCCGGCTGAGGGGGCGGAAGGATTTGGGACTTTCAGCGTTTACTTTGAAAACGATTTCATTGCAGATACGGACCAAAATTACACCAACGGCGTGAAGTTATCCTGGATTTCACCCGATTTGACCCGTTATGCAGAGATCGACAAGTTGCCTGACTGGAGTCTGCCCTGTATACGCCGACTCCCTTTCATCAATGAACCCGGTCTGCAGCGCAATATCGCGCTTTCCGTTGGCCAGAACATGTATACGCCCGAGGATATCTCGCGCAAGGAGTTGATTGAAGATGACCGTCCATATGCAGGATGGACCTACTTCGGGATTGCCTTTCATAGCAAAAACGACCGCCGTTTGGACTCTATGGAAATCCAACTGGGCATCGTAGGCCCTGAATCTTTCGCAGAAGAAACGCAAGAATTTGTGCACGAAACGAGAGACTTTCAGCGCCCCAATGGCTGGGACAATCAGATCAAAAACGAACCGGGTCTCGCTGTGGTCTATGAACGCAAATGGCGACTCCTGCAGGCTGGAGCCGCTGGCGGGATGGGGTTCGACGCCATTACTCACCTGGGCGGGGCTCTGGGCAATGTGTACACCTATGCCAACGGGGGAGTGGAAACCCGCCTGGGCTGGAATCTTCCCAGAGATTTCGGGACCTGCCTTATCCGCCCGGCAGGCGATACTAACGCTCCGGTCGATGCGCAGGATCCCCGCCTCTCCGGAAATTATGGTTTCGGCCTGAACGTTTTTGCCTCAGTTGAGGGACGCGCGGTCCTTCGTGACATCTTTCTGGACGGGAATACTTTCACCGACAGCCACAGCGTTGACAAAAAACATTTCGTGGCCGATATTGCTGCCGGTGTCGGCTTGATCATTCATCGCTTCAAGCTTTCGTACGCCCATGTTTTTCGGACAAAAGAGTTCAAGAAACAAAAACACGGCCACTCATTCGGCTCCATTACCCTTTCCTTTTCCTGGTGACTTCAGGTCACCGAATGAGGGCTACCATAATGATGCCGTTTAAACGTGGCCGAAGGGTTTGTCTTCAAAGGCATGATACCGGCGGAAGGCTATAGAATACAATGAAATCCTCAGATAGTAACGGAAAGTCCCGGCGAAAAATAGGTTTAGCCCTGGGCAGCGGCTCGGCTCGGGGGTGGGCACATATCGGGGTGATTCGTGCACTGACCGAAGCGGGCATACATATAGACTGCATAGCCGGGACCAGCATCGGAGCCCTCGTTGGGGCTGTCCATGCCTCAGGCAACATCCATACATTGGAAGATGTCGTCCTGGAGATGGATTGGAAAAAGATCGTCTATTTCTTCGACGTTGTTTTGCCCAAATCCGGACTGATCGACGGTAACAAGGTTGCTGATTTCATCCGGAGTTGCGTAGAAGAAAGCAATATTGAAGATTTGTCCCTGCCCTTCTCGGCTGTATCAACTGATCTTGCCACCGGAAACGAGGTGGTTATTCAAGAAGGAGATATCATCGAGGCAGTACGGGCCAGCATATCTGTACCGGGCATATTCACCCCGGTCAGGAAGGATAATATGAGTTTGGTGGACGGCGGTCTGGTCAACCCGGTCCCTGTAAGTGTGGTAAGGGAAATGGGGGCCGATTTTGTGATCGCGGTTGACCTTAACCATGACATCATTGCCAAGAAAGGCTTCACCCAAATCTCCATCCCTGATTCGAGCATCAGGCATTCGGAGAAAGAAGGCGGACAAAACTCAGTAGAAACAAAGACCACAATATTCGAGGCTCTAAACAGAAGGATTCGGACGGTTGATTTCCCCGCCCTAACCCAGGTGAGGCAGTGGTTAGTCAGGGACCCGCTGCCGAACATTTTTGAAGTGTTAATGACTTCCATCAATATCATGGAAACACAGATTACCACCTCAAGGCTGAAGACCGATCCCCCTGACCTTTTGATTCGGCCCAACCTGGGTCACCTCAGGTTTCTTGAATTCAATCGAGCGGAAGAGGCTATTGCCGAAGGATATAAAGAAGGTTGCGAACAAATAGAAAAATTTTCAGAAAAAGGCGAATGATCAAAGGTCTCAGTGCTGTAGATACGGCAACGTCAAAGTCGAGCATAAATTTAGGGAATAACTCTATTTTGAAAATATTGCCTCACCAGACGCAAAGACGCTAAGTTTTATTTTTCCCTTTGCGAGCTTGGCACCTTTGCGTGAGAATCTGAAAATTTAAAGGAGTTTTTATCAGATGATAAATTCACGGAAAGTATTGGTTGTTATATTGCTCTTGCTTTTCTGGATTGAACTGTATCAGGTATCGGAGGCCATGTCGGGGCAGAGCCGTCCGATGGATGATGGTTCTTTTTCCAGCCAACTCAGCACTGTTTTCGGCCTCGGCAGCAGGATATCTCATTCAGGCAGCGAGATGCTTTTGCCCTTCAGGCAAAATGGAAAACTCCATCTATCATTAACGGACTGTATTGACATCGCACTGGAGAGAAATCTGGATATTCACCTCATTGAAGAGACACTGGCCCAGGCCGATGCCGATATCACCAGGGCATGGTCGGCTATGCTTCCTTTTGTCGGCGTTGAGGCAAGTTACACACGACTGGATGAAGATCTGGTGTTTGCTTTGGGTCCGGCCTCTGTAACGTTCATGGAGCGGGATATTTACAAGGGCGGAGTTGTTCTCCGGCAGCCGATTTATACGGGCGGGAGACTCAATGCAGCACGCAAGGCTGCCAGGTAT
>JAUVJO010000333.1 GCA_030592345.1 Deltaproteobacteria bacterium | reverse complement strand
GGGCGATCACCCCCTTGATCCCCAGGTACATGGGTCCAAGGGCCGCGTGTTCCCGGCTGGAACCTTGTCCGTAGTTTCTGCCCGCCACAATGAAACCTCCGCCTTTGTTCATCGCCCTTTTGGCAAATCCGGGATCTTGCTGTGAAAAGACATATTCCGAAATACCAGGGATGTTTGACCGCAAAGAGATGATGTGGGCACCGGCTGGCAGGATGTCGTCAGTCGTAATATTATCACCCAGGCAAATCAACACTTCGCCGGTCAAGGTGTCGGGCATGGCTGCGCCCTTTGGAAGGGGCTTGATGTTCGGGCCTCGCACCACTTCTACGGCTTCGGGATAGTCAGAGGGTTTTAAAAACAGATGATCCATATCAGGAAAGACCTTGGGCATTTTGACCTTAATCTCCTCACCAAACGACCTGGGATCAGTGAGCTCACCCTTCAGCGCAGAAACAGCGGCCACCTCGGGACTGCACAGGTAGAGCTGTGCGCTCGAAGTACCGCTTCGGCCCTTGAAGTTTCGATTGAACGTCCTCAGGCTTATACCGTCAGTGGGCGGGGATTGTCCAATCCCGATACACGGCCCGCAGGCACATTCCAGGATTCGGGCCCCTGCCGCTATCATCTCCTTCAAGGCCCCATTTTCAGCAAGCAACGCCAGTACCTGCCTCGATCCGGGCGATATGACAAGACTGGTCTTACGATGAACGGATCTTCCCTTTAAGATGGCAGCCACAGTCGCAAGGTCCTTGTAAGAGGCATTTGTACAACTGCCTATTGCCACCTGATCCAATTTGAGCCCTGTCAATTCACTTACCGGACAAACACGATCCGGCATGTGAGGCTGCGCAACCAGGGGTTCCAATTCGCAAAGGTCAATGGTTATGATTTGTGCATAGGAGCAATCCGTGTCGGCTGCAAGGGGCTTAAAGTCCTTTTCTCTTCCCTGGGACCTCAGAAAGGCTAAGGTGATTTCATCGCTCGGAAAGATGGAAGTGGTCGCCCCTGTTTCCGCACCCATGTTAGCGATGGTGGCCCGTTCAGGCACCGAGAGCGTTGCCACGCCCGGGCCACCGTATTCAAACACCCGGCCAACGCCTCCTTTGACGGAAACGCGCCGCAGCAGTTCCAGTATGATATCCTTGGCTGTCACCCAGGGAGAAAGCACCCCATCCAGTCGGACTAGGACCACTGCCGGAGAGTTGAGCCAGAAGGGCTGACCTGCCATGGCCATGGCCACGTCAAGGCCGCCAGCCCCTATCGCTAGCATCCCAAGCCCACCTGCCGAAGATGTGTGGCTGTCCGAGCCAAGGAGGGTTTCTCCCGGAACTGCGAATCGTTCAAGGTGGACCTGGTGGCAGATGCCATTACCAGGCCCGGAAAAGATCATTCCGAACTTTGCGGCAAACGACTGAAGGAATCGATGATCATCGCTGTTTTGAAACCCAGCCTGAAAGGTGTTGTGATCCACATAACTAACCGATCTCCTGGTGAGCACACGGGGCACATTAAGGGCCTCAAACTGCAAGCACGCCATGGTTCCCGTGGCGTCCTGCGTGAGGGTCTGATCAATCGGAAGGGCTATAGGATCTCCTGGTTGGAGAAAAGCACTTATCCCGTGGGCCTCCAGAATCTTTTCAAATATGTTCTTGCGTGACACCATGGTTACCTATGTACCAAAAATTTGGAAACTGAAAAAATCGGTGGTCCCGCCTCGTTTGTGGGTATTAGGCATTCGGTTGCGTCCCGCTGCAAGCGGGATTTGCGGCTTGCGCCTTGAGAACAGCACGTCTGTCGTCGGTCGGTTGCGTTGGCCTACAGGCGTTTTGATAAGCAACCGGATCGTTAAAACCTTTTATTGGCTGTGCGAATTTATACTTAACCCTGGCCCAGACCGGGTTTTTCTCTCCGTGGCATTATCCACCTTCTGTCGCGCCAGGGCGGGCCGCTCTACGATTACCGATTACCGATTCCCGATTCGAGCTGCGCAACCCCAACCGTTTGACCCAAACGAAATGCCGCCCCGCTTCGCCAACGATTAAAGGATCTACCAATCCAAAATCGTGAGTTTCCAAATTTGTGATGTACATGAACGCGGACGAGACGTGACATTGATCACGCCAGCACGAAGCAGTGCCTGTTGCTTGCAATAAGCAGATTGCAACATAAAAAGAGCCTTTGCTTAGCATCAAAAGAAAAATTCGTCAATGGCGCGGGCCAGGGATTTCAGGACGTCCGGGGATTTGCCATGGAGTGTGGGGTGGACTATTACCCTGCAAGCAGGGGAACACCTTGCGTGAGGGACTGTGACATTTATTGCTTTACTTTTGGGTGAAAAAATGGTAATAAACAAAATTGGGAAGGCCCCGTTCCTTATTTATCCTTCCACCCTTTGCCTCCATTCCTTGGCGGGGAACAACAATGGAGCAAACATTGGCGGGGCCTATCCCACTCTCGCTTGTCAAAATCATTATCTGAGAATCCATATCTTTTCCTTATCGTATAAAGATCCTGCCAGAAGTATATGGGGTCATTCCTGTATTATGTGAGAAAAGAGACAGTATTTAGATGTGCGTTCAGTGTGCAGTCTCCGTAGTACACCAAATTGCCACAGAAATATCGAACTTATGGGCTTGGCCCTAAATGGGATAATGGGGTAGCGGAATCGCCGCAGGCAGATCTGCGCCATGTCGTGAGAAGGGCATAAATTGTCACGCGTGATCTTTGCCGAATAATTCGAGCAATCGACCCCGGATCTCGCGTTTGCCTACCTGGATAGAATCCCTGCTCCGAGGCCTGTAAGATCGAAAGTTGAAAACCCTGGTTTCCGGGAAATAGTCGCCCAAAGATCTTAGCCTGTCATGTATCGCACAGCACTTGTTTTGAAGTTCCCTGAAAAACTCAACATCAAAATCACCCCGGTCAATTCCGGCAACCGTCCCGCCGTACACGGCAAAGGTAGTCATTAAGCCCCTCAATTCCTTCACGCAAGCGTCTATGATTTCCGCTGCCTCCACATATTCTTGTTCGCTAAGAGACATTATTTCTTGCTCCTTCAACGATCTTTTCAGGCGTTCACAGGTTCAGGGTTCACCGTTCAGAGATCAGAAGTCAGAGATCGGACCTCAGACCTCTATTTTTTGAACTGATCCCCTGAACCATTGAACCTGTGAACGGGTACAGAGGCACAAATCATACCACATGCTAATGCACTATTATCTGAAGACATGTTTTGTGTTGATTTTTTTATGCCAGACGTTCTGTTTTTTCGTGGCTTAACTCTCTTTTTTGAATATTTTTAGGCCATTGGCTTTATCGGCACTCGCATCGACAGGCATTCGCAAGTTGCCTGGTTGCAGGCTTTTTTCAAATTTACGCCTTGTTTCTGCGGGGCACTTCTCTTGTCGAGCCAAGGAATTCCGGAAAATTTTGTAGTGCAAAATAACATAGTTGTAACCATTATCCGTAACTTCTCAATAAGTCCGGGTAAAGTCCTGCCCGCCGACAGGCAATTAAATTTGAAAACCTCTGAAACTCGCTTATAAGTGAGCCTGGCCCGGATAAACCGGACAAGCTGAAAGCTCAAAGCAACACAATTAAATCCCATGCTCTTAGCTTTTCTTCCTTTCAGCCTTGAGCTTTGAGCTTTCAGCTTTTGTCCACCTGTCGGCTCAGATTATTGAGAAGTCGCGGGACTTATTGAGAAGTTACCATTATCCGTTGGCCGTACACTAAGGTAAAAATACCTTGAAATTCGTCGCGCAATGATGTATATGAAAAGCCCTTGCTGGTGCTCTTGCAACCGTGGGTATCCGGGTCATCATTCACGCAAATTATTTTAAAGGAG
>JAUVJO010000184.1 GCA_030592345.1 Deltaproteobacteria bacterium | reverse complement strand
GGCCATTTAACCCCCTCTCTTGCAGGTAAAATAGCAACAATGGCAAATGTCAAAAAATTAATGCTGACACATTTTTATCCTGAATGCGATGAAGTAGATATTGAAAAACAATGTCGCAAGACTTATAGCGGCAAGCTAATGCTTGCAGAAGATCTTATAACTGTTGATTTTTAGGTTCAGGGTTCAGGGGTCGGGAAGCTATTCCTCGTGTAATGCATTCCCAGGTAGAGCCTGGGAACGAGAGGCAAAATAAATCCGCTTCGGGTGTGATCCATTTCAGATAGCATGGGAACGAGAAAAATAGGTAGGGCCGTCCTACGTGGCGGCTGGCTTATTTGGAGGAAGGTATGAAAAGAAAGGAGCTTAAATTTACTATCGGCAGGTCTAATGAATGTAATATTATATTGGCCGATGATTCTGTCAGTCGTCTCCATGCCGAGCTGATATTTTTAAAAGACGGCAATCTTTTTATTACTGACTGCCATAGTATGAATGGAACAACCTTGATAAGAAACGGCAAGGAAAAGTCGATCCGGCAGGAGTTTCTTTCCTTAAATGATACTTTGCAGTTTGGTGATATAGTAATGACTGTAAAGGAACTCTCGGACGCTATACCAGAAAAAATCAAATCATTTGATTCAGCTTTAATGCCGGACCCGCAAATGGATCAACCATATCGAAAGCCCTGGGTTAATGGGAGTCGTCTGGTGAGATGTGATTGCGGCGCTGTGAAACCCAAGAAAGGGTGTTGCCTGGAATGCGGACAATGAAAAAAGAAAAATTAAACTTGTTGGAACTGCCTGATCATTTGCCGGTTCTTATTCTTTCCCTCGTGTCGGGATGCTTGTTTATTGGTTTGATGACCTTACTCGTTGGTAAAACAGGGGCCGGCGTTGTTCTTCTTGACAGCGATACACAGCTTTTTCCTTACCCCTTTACCATTCAAAATTTAATGCATCTTCTTTTTTTCGTTGGTTTGGGAGAGATATGCATAAGATGGAGAGTGGCGATCAGGGAACAAGGCTTTATGAATAAAGGTTATCTTCCGGAAGACGATGAAACCGTTCTTCAATCCCATGACCTTGGTCCTATCCGGCTTCAGCTTGCAAAGCAGCATGACGGCGAACATGGTTTTCTTCCCTCACTCATTGACATGTGTATCTTGCAGTTCCAGTCAAGCCGTTCAGTAGATCAGACCGTCAGCGTTCTTAACAGCAGCCTGGAATTTATTGCGCACAGGGTTGATCTGCGCTATTCCATGTTAAGATATATCGTCTGGGTGATTCCGACAATCGGCTTTATCGGAACAGTGACAGGCATTGCATTGACATTGACCCAGGTTGATCCCAATGCGCCTGATCTGGAAAAACTTACCGCATCTCTGGCAGTAGCTTTCAACACTACCCTGATAGCGCTGATTCTCAGCGCCATTCTGGTGTTTCTTCTTCATCTGGTTCAGCGTTTAGAAGAAAAGAGCGTGAATAACGCGGGACACTATACATTAAAGAATCTCATCAACAGGCTTTACACTGGAGGAAATTAAATTGGCTGCATACGACACACTATGTCCCGGGTGTTTTATCGAAAAAGGAAAGACAGCGGTATGTCCTCACTGCGGATATGACGAAAATGAGCGCAGCCCATTGGCGCTGCCGCACAGAACAATGCTTGACGGGCGTTACCTTGCCGGGCGGGTACTCGGGAAGCTGGGCGGTTTTGGCATCACCTACCTTGGCTGGGATGTCAGGCTTGAAACATTTGTGGCAATCAAGGAGTACCTTCCCCGCGATATGGCAGGCAGGGATACTGACAGGGCTACAGTCGCGCCCCATTCAAAAGAAGATGAAAAACTGTTCCGCTACGGGCTTGAACAGTTTTTACAGGAAGTTCGCACACTTGCAAAATTTGACCATGCCAACGTGGTGAGGGTTCGCACCTTTTTTGAAGAGAACGACACAGCATACCTGGTGATGGATTATTACAAAGGTATCACGCTTGAAGAATATCGGAAACAGAAAGGCGGGAAGATACCGGAAAAGTTAGCCATGGACATCATGATGCCTGTACTGGACGGTTTGCGCGAGGTTCATGCCAAAGGTTTTTTACACAGAGACATCAAACCCCAGAACATCTATCTTACAAAAGACGGGCGGCCGATTCTCCTTGATTTTGGCGCTGCGCGATTCGCAATGGGAGAAAGGAGTCGCAGCCTTTCTGTAGTGCTGACTCCCGGCTTTGCGCCGTATGAACAGTATCATAAGAGAGGTAAACAAGGGCCATGGACGGATATATATTCCTGCGGCGCAACGCTTTATACTATGGTCACAGGGAAGGTGCCGCCGGAGGCGATAGAGCGTAAAGAACAAGATGAATTGGTGCCTCCTGCGGGGATAATTAACAACATATCGGAATCTTTAGATTCAGCAATTATTAAATCGCTTGCTATAGAGTCTAATGATCGTCCACAACAGGTACGGGACTTTCAGGACATGCTTATGGACGAAACATCAGAGCCTCCTGTAAAACCAAAACCGATACCTGAGGCAGAGCAAAAACCTACCCCTAAACCTAAGACAAAGCAAAAATCCACGTATATGCCTTACTCTGAAATAGAACCGAAGAAAGAGTGTGACTATCTGAATGCTCCAACCAATATTACTTCTATATTAAAACAATATTGGAAACCAATTTTATTTTGCGCAATCGGCAGTGCAATCGGCTGGATAATCGACGAGGTAATCGGCATTATAATCGGCGCAGCAATCGGCACGGCAATCGGCATTATAGCCGGTGGAACAATCGGCTCTATAATCGTCGGTGTAGTCGGCATGGTAATAACAATATGGCAAATAGAAAAGGCCAGGCATAACAGCCGGCACACATAAAACATGAAACCCCGAAACCGTGAAATAAATATCTTCAATATCTCCATGCTGGACGTCATTTCAGGCGTTCTGGGCGCTTTCCTTATCATCATGATCGTTCTGTCACCTCGTTCCCACGCTCCTGCGTGGAAACGTATACGGGATAGAAAATGGGAAGAAGCCATTTATAAGGGGGCATGGTAAAAAATTATCAGGGGATAACCGGGTTACTGGAGATCTGTAAGCAATGGTGAACCGGGGTATGCATTCCCACGCAGGAGCGTGGGAACGAGGGATCGGCTTTGTAAGCTACATTTTCATTAAAACAGGCCAAAAATTGAACGAACAGGCAAAAGAGGTAACAACATGCAAAACGCCATGTTAGAAAAAATTGAAAAAGATGCCGAAAGTCTATCATTGCAAGATCAGTTAAAATTAATGGAAATACTTGTTCGGTATGTAAGAAAAAAAGGCGTTATTGAAAAAAGCAAGGCTGACTGGATGAAGCTTTACGGCATGGGGAAAGGGCTGTGGAATGGGAAAGACGCCCAAGATTATGTTGACGGATTAAGAAAGGAGCGTCTATGAATCTTTCCGAAGATCTCGCAGAATTAAAGGTCGTGTTTATTGATACTGCGCCGATTATTTACTTTATTGAGGCGCATCCTGTGTTTGGACCACTTGCCAGGGAAATCGTCATTTTATTCCAGACTGAAAAATTGATTGCGTTTTCTTCCGTCATAACACTTGTTGAAGTTTTGCCAAAACCGGTGGAAGCAGGAAACAGCGAACTAACAAAAGAATTTTCCGGTTTTCTCAAGCACGGAAGAAATATAAAACTGCTTGATATTTCTTCGGACATTGCCGAAGCCGCCGGATATTTGCGCGGAACATACAGGTTTCTCAAATCGATGGATGCCGTCCAGATTGCGGCGGCCATTAATGTCGGAGCCGATGCATTTATAACCAACGATTTGAAGTTGAAACAGGTAAACGAATTAAGAGTCATTGCATTGCAGGATTACTTGAAATGAAAAGATGAAACCCCGAAATCGTGAAATAAACATCTTCAACATCTCCATGCTGGACGTCATTTCAGGCGCCCTTGGAGCTTTCCTTATCATCATGATCGTTCTTTTCCCTTATTACAAAAAGGAATCCATTGATTATCAAAAAGAGATCCAGGAACTAAGGCAGCAGGTTCAGGCGGTGCGGCAGCGGGCGCAGATGGCTGAGCAGAGGGCGCAAAAAGCTGAACAGGAGGCAAGCGAGGCACGGGCCGAAGCCGAGCAAAACAGACAGAGAGCCAGGGCAGCCGAGCAAAAACTGGCAAAGACATTCCTGGTGGTTTATATCAGGTGGGGCACTGAAAAACAGGACATAGATCTGCATGTTATTGATCCTTCCGGCGCTGAGTTTTATTACAGCAAGAAAACAATCCCGGGCCGTCCCGGCGAATTGAGCGTAGACAGCCAAAGAGGGCCGGGAAATGAGGTCTGGGAAATACGAGATGCCCCGCCCGGAAAATACAGAGTTTATGCAAACTTATTTGAGCCTCATAAAAATAATGCGATCCCGACTATCAAAGGAAAAGTTTTTTATCGTGACGGAAGTTCTCCACTGTCCGAAGTCAGTCTTACACAAGTTAAAGAAAAAAAGCTTATGGCAACAATTGTAGTCAAACCTGACGGCAATGTTCAGGTACGATAAAAGAATTGGATGGATGATTAGTTGCCCCTCGTTCCCAGGCTCTGCCTGGGAACGCATTACACGAGGCTCTGCTTCATTCCGTGGCAGAGCCACAAAATTGCATTACGAGGCAGAGCCTCGTAATGAGAGGAATGATTAGTTGGGTGGCATAGACAAACTTGTTTGTCCGTGTCCGAGGCGATTGAATGATTGGATGGATGACAACTGTGAATTTTGAACCTGTGAACGCTTACAAAAAAAAGGAGGAAAATAAAAAATGGCGATGAAACGATGTGAACACGGTCATCATTATGATACTGCAAAGCACAGCTCGTGTCCGGCTTGCGGGGTTGACGGCCTGGATATCGGCGCAACAAATCCCAAAAGAAAAGACAACCCCAACAAAGAACCGACTGATGGGAGCCTGCTTTCAGATCCAGGTAAAGAAAAGAGCACACGCGATCGAAGGCAAAAACCCCCTGTGGAACAAGAAGAGGATAAAACAATAGCTTTGATTTTTAAAAAATTAGGGATGGACCCTGTAGTGGGGTGGCTTGTATGCGTAGAAGGCAAGGACCGCGGCAGGGATTACCGGATTCGCAGCTCAAAAAACTTTATCGGTCGTTCCGAAAGGATGCAGATATGCATCAAGGGCGATGATTCCATTTCCAGTGAGAAACATGCTGCCATAGGGTTTGAGCCGAAAAAACAGACTTTCAGCCTGCTTCCTGGAGAAAGTACCGAGCATGTATATCTGAACGAGGAAGTAGTGTATGTTCCAACGAAACTCAAACCATATGATATAATCGCACTGGGGCAGACAAAGCTGATGTTTGTGCCTCTTTGCGGGGAGCATTTCCAATGGAAATAAGAAGAGCTTTGATTATTTTTTTGGTTGTTTTATTTTTTTCGATGGCTGCATCCGCCGCATCTGCCTCTGATATTTCGAGCTTTCGCATCAGCCAGGCAAGCGCTCAACTGCCCGTTATAAAAGTTTATCTGGATATCCTGGGCACAGACGGGAATTCTGCACAGGGCATATTGCCGGAGCAGTTTACTGCAACTGTGGGTGCAAATCAGGCGGCCGTCAATGAAATCAAACCTTTTGAAGGATCAGGCCAAGGCGTGGCTTATATCCTGCTCGTGGATATTTCCAGATCTTTGAAGGAAGATCAATTTATCCTGATACGTAAAGCCTTGAATGCCTGGATAGATGCCATGACGGGAAATGACCGCGCATCTATTATGACCTTTGGAACCGATGTCAATGTTGTGCAGGATTTTACTGCGGACAAGGAGGCGCTCAAGGCAAAGGTTGCCTTGCTGAAGCCGACCGACAATGACACGCAGCTTCACCTTGGACTGGCAAAAGCCATGGAAATGGGAGGAAGGACTGATCCTGATTTACCTAACCGCCGGGTGATTGTTACCATGTCGGATGGTCATGACGACTTTGCAGGCGGCATGACAAAGCAGGAAGTATTGGATCGGATAAAGGAAGATCGTGTGCCCATATATGCCATCGGCCTTTACATCCAGCCCGACACGAGAAAGAAAGAAGAATATCTTAAAGTACTCGGTGAATTTGCGCGTACATCCGGCGGGGCATATTACAAAGCAGGCGGAAAACCATTAGAGGAAATGTATTCTCAAATGCAAAAAGGGATTCGCCGGGTTTTTATTGCAATGCTTTCATGCGATACCTGCAATGCAGACGGCAGGGTTTACCGCCTTCAGATAAACCTTGCCAGAGGCGCCAAATCTATGACTCACGGAGTGGATCTCCGTTTACTTCCAACCCCTGCTCCTCCAGCGCTGCCGCAACAACCCGAAGCAAGTCCTCAGCCGTTGCCTTCCATTCCGCAAAAGCCGGCGCTTCCGGAAAAGTTTCCTCTGTGGCCTGACACGGCAGGCGCTATAGCCATCATTATATTATTGGTCGCGCTTTTGCTGATCAGACGGGCCCGAAGAAAACCCAGGGAACCGGAAGCACGAGATTTGACCGTATGCCGTATAACGGCTGTAATTCTATCTGGTTAGAGTCCAGCAGGGGGAGTTGTCCGTACGCCTCCTTAGTACCGGGAAGCAGCGTCTGGGTAACCAGGGGTTGTAAGTTTCCCATGGG
>JAUVJO010000201.1 GCA_030592345.1 Deltaproteobacteria bacterium | reverse complement strand
CAATGGGTGAAAGAGGCTAATCTGAATCATGCCTTAAGCGCCGTGAATAAAGTTAAGGATATCAGCAGACTATAACCTTTGAACCTTGAACCGCTCACTTTAGGCCGCAACAACGCCGCCTTTCTATTTCACAGGATAAAGAAAAGGGGGCAAGAATGTATACCCCCGCGTCCGTGCTTTTATATAGACTTTCACATATTAAATTTCACAGCGTTATCGGTCGTCGGCGTATTACAATACAGCCTCCTCCCTCTGGCCTTGTGAAATATAATATGTGTAAGTCTATAGTTACAATCAGTTCTTCTCAATCAACTGAAAGGCTTCCTCTTTTATCTTTTCTTTAGTTATCTTATTGCTAATCTCGGATTCATCATATTGACCTTCAAATGCTTCCAGTACTGCTTTTTCTAACGCAGTTTGATAGGCTTCGTCCAACGTTTCCAGTAGCTCCTCTTTGGTCAAATACCAGCCACCGGACTTCCTTCGTTTGTTGACATGGTTAATTTCTCTAACAGAATTGTGTATCGAGAACTCCCATGAACGAGTGGACCTGTGTTCCGCATGCTTTTTGATCAAATGGAGGAGAAGAACAACGGCATAGCTATAGATTTTATGGATTTTGTCATCCTTGCTCATTTCCTCCATTTCTCCTACTAGCGATAAGGCGTCAGCATAACGCTGCTGCTCCAGACATGCCCTTAACTCAAACAACTCTTCCATGGCAAACAGTCCTTCTTACCCTCGCCTTTTCTTCAACACGTACGCCATGAGCCCTCCAGCTTCAATCAGTCCCTGCATGAAGGGCGGGATCGTGTTGGCAGAAAATGTCTTTCCGTTTGTATGGTCTATGATCTCGCCCGTGTCTTGGTTGATCGATATCCGGTCGCCTGCGCTAATTCCATCTGAAACGCCGGGTGCCTCAAAAATCGCAAGCCCCATGTTAAAGGCATTTCTAAAAAAGATCCGGGCAAAACTTTCTGCCACCACGCACGAAATGCCAGCGCCTTTTATGGCCATCGGGGCATGCTCTCGCGAGGAGCCGCACCCAAAATTCTTCCCCGCCACGATGATATCCCCGGCAGAGACCTTTTCGGAAAAGCTGGGGTCCACCCCTTCCATACAGTGCTTGCCCAGTTCTGCGCTGTCTGTACTGACCAGATAAGGGGCAGGGATGATCACGTCAGTATCTATATTATCACCGAATTTCCAGACAGTCCCTTCAAGTGTCATAGATCCTTACCCGCGTCCAAAGAATTTCACTCACAGTTCCTCCGGGCCACCGATTCTGCCCAGGACGGCAGAGGCGGCAGCCACAGCCGGGTTGGCAAGATAGACCTCGCTTGTGGGGTGTCCCATCCGCCCCACAAAGTTGCGGTTGGTAGTAGACACTGCTCGCTCTCCAGGACCAAGCACGCCCATAAAACCCCCCAGGCAGGGTCCGCAAGTGGGAGGGCTCACAATCCCCCTGGCATCCAAAAAAACCTCAAACAAACCTTCATTCATGGCCTGGCGGTAAATACTCGGTGTGGCCGGTATCACAATAAGGCGCACTGTCTTGTCAATGGTGTGTCCCTTCAGGACTCGGGCTGCCATGCGCAGATCCTCGATACGCCCGTTCGTACAAGATCCGATCACGGCTTGATCAATGGGGATGATTCCCGCCTCCGAGACAGGCCGCGTGTTCTCAGGCAGATGGGGAAAGGCCACCTGGGGTTCAATCTGAGAAACATCGTAAGTCTTTTCCTGGTCGTAATTTGCATCCGGATCACTCAAATACGTCTCAAAAGGTCTTGTTGCCCTGCTGCTCACGTAGTCGAGCGTTACTTGATCCGGTGCAATGATACCACTCTTGGCTCCTGCCTCAATGGCCATGTTGGCCATGGTCATTCGATCAGACATTGGGAGTGTCTCAATTGCAGGGCCTTGAAATTCCATGGCTTTATACGTGGCCCCGTCCACTCCGATATCGCCAATGGTCCAAAGGATCAGGTCCTTTCCGGTCACCCATTCTTGAAGTTGGCCGTGATATGTGAATTTGATCGATTCCGGCACCCTAAACCATACTTCACCCGTGATCATAGCTGCGGCAATGTCCGTACTTCCTACCCCTGTGGAAAACGCACCCAGGGCACCGTACGTGCAGGTGTGACTATCGGCACCAATAACGACATCGCCTGGCAACACCAGGCCCTGTTCCGGCAACAGGACATGCTCAATACCCATTTCGCCCAGTTCAAAAAAATACTTGATGCCGTACTTCTTGGCAAACCTTCGCATGAGGGCGACTTGGGTGGCCGAACGGATATCTTTATTCGGTACAAAGTGATCCGGTACCAGGGCAATCCTTTCACTATCAAATACCGCGGGTATCTGCGCTTTTTCAAAGAGCTCGATGGCAATCGGGGCCGTGATATCGTTGGCCAGGGCCATATCGATTCGAACGCTGACCAGTTCCCCCGGCACAACACTTTCCCGCCCCGTATGAGCAGCCAGGATCTTTTCCGTAATGGTCTTGGGCATGTTTACACCGGTTCCTGAGAGGCAATATCGGGGCTCTCTTCAGCAGGCATTTCTGCCAAAGGCTCCTTCTTGCGAAGCCAAAGCGTCGTAAAGGGGCCAGAAAGGACATAGCAAAGAATCATAACAAAGAAGGTGATACCTGGTTCTGCGGCAACGACTATAGAAAAGAGGATTACAAGCACCAGCATGTTGAACTTCATCTTCTTGAAAAACCCCGCTTGCTTAAAACTATAATACTTAACTGTGCTCACCATCAAAAAGGATAATACGTAAATCATGATCAAAATAGCCACATGCTTTGTTTCCACGCTGCCCCCGAAACGATGGAAAAGAAGAACCGTGGTGGAGATCATGAAGGCGGCTGCCGGAATCGGTAACCCGTTGAAATAATCACTGCGTACATGCTCGATCTGGGCGTTAAACCGTGCCAGGCGCAACGTGCCACAGGCAACAAAAAGAAGGGCCGCCAACCACCCTAATCGACCAAAGGGTTGCAGGGCCCAGAGATATACCAGGATACCGGGTGCCACCCCGAAAGAAATGGCATCACACAGGGAATCATACTCAAGCCCGAACTTGCTCGCAGTACCGGTAACACGCGCGATTTTGCCATCAAGGATATCAAAGACGGCTGCCACCATAATGGCAATAGCGGCCTTCACAAACTGGCCCTGTATTGCGGCAATAAGGGCATAGAAGCCGCAAAAGAGATTGGCAGAGGTGAGCAGATTGGGCAGAAGATAGATCCCTCGCTGTGATTTCCTTGTCTTGGACCTTTTTTTTCTCTTCATGTCAAATACCCCAGGATCGACGTGCCGGCAAAGACCTTGTCCCCGACACACACGGCAGGCTTTGTATCTGAAGGAAGATATACATCAAGGCGCGACCCAAAACAGATCATGCCAAAGCGCTCCCCGCGCTTCAGGTGGTCGCCTTGACGTATTTTGCAAACAATACGCCTTGCAATTAGCCCGGCAACCTGCACCACGATGACCTTGCGACCGTCTTCGAGATCTAAGCTCACGGCATTTCGCTCGTTATGTTCGGAGGCCTTGTCCAGGTTTGCAGAAAAGAATTTGCCTGGATTATAAGAAATGTTTGTCACCGCCCCCTCAATCGGTACGCGGTTCACATGAACGTTGAAGACGGACATAAAGACACTGATCTTGAGCAGTTCTTCACGGGCAAACTCACAGTCTCGGACGACTTTTACCTCCACAATTTTGCCGTCAGCCGGAGAGACCACGGCCCCGGCCTCCTCCGGAATCATGCGCTCCGGGTCCCTGAAGAAAAAAACAAGAAAAAGGGTAACTGCCAGGAATAACAGGGAAGCCAAACCCAGGCCCAAAGCCGCCAGATAGACGGTTACAAAGGCCGACGCAGCTATTACCAAAAAACCCTCCGAAGCTATCGGAAGGACCGGTTTGTTGGTTGACCCTGGATCTGAAGAAACATTCATGTTGTTTGACCCTCGTTAGTTTGTGTCCGTGTGAGGTATATTGTAACCGTTCACGGGTTCAGGGTTCAGAGTTGGCCGATGAACTGATCCGTTTATTGTATGATATTTAAACGGTAGGGCGGTGTTATGCCCTTGTCGAACATGAGTACATTGGGACACAAAATTTTTACGGCGACGCAATTTTGTTCTACCACACCTTCAATGAAAAGGTTATATTAGTTTCATTAAATACTTTCAACTCTACGAGCAAGGCCAGCTAAAAAAAAGCAACCCTGAACGGTGAACCCTGAACCTGTGAACGCTTACAATATATTATACCCTTGACGCGTCAATTGTCAACCGACCATCCCTTGCCCCAGCTTTATTTCAGCATCTGATTTGCGTATGTAATGCGGAGCGAGCGATGCTGCATCGGTGGCCAGGCCTTGCTTGATCTGTTCCAGCCCGAGATGGGCCACGATCGAAGCCCGAAGTGTATTTAAATACGAGGGCGCAAACCGGGCGCGAGGGCCGAGGATTTCTCGAATCAATTCTCTATACACCATAGCACCTTCTCCGACAAAAAGACATGGACCTGGAATATGCACAAGCCATTTTCTTGGGTCCACGGCACAATCCGAAGCCACCTTCTGCCAGACCCCGTCAGACCCCGATTTGTACAGTGCTGTATAGACCTCCCCTTTGCGGGCATCCAACACCGGACAGATGAGATCCGGAAACACCGGGATCTGGTACGCCAGCACATCCAAAGTGGAAACGCCTGCAACCGGTTTTTCCATGGCAAATCCGAGTCCTTTAACCACACTGATCCCAATGCGCAGGCCGGTAAAACTGCCCGGCCCCGTGGTGACAGCAAAGCCATCGCATTTGCCAATCTCAGTGCCTGCCATGCAAAGGGTGGAATCTATGGCGAGCATGAGACGTTTTGCGTGCGTCTCTGAGCTGGTCAAATGAACCTCGGCAACCAGTGTGTCGCCATCCAGTATAGCCACACCCCCGGTCCGGGTTGATGTTTCAACGGCGAGAATCTTCATGTTTTAGAATACGTTCTCCGTGGGCGTATCTAACAGTTGGGGGGAAACAACAACTTTCCCGCATCCTTCTGGAAGAAAGAAAGTGAGCTAAAGTGTCTAAAGTGAGCTAAAGTTAAGGACTTGAAGAAACTGTTTTTTATTGAAAGAAAGTGAGTCCCGCCTTTAGCGGGATTAAAAGGATGTTTCTCGCCCGCGGGACTATTTATTCTTCCTTTGAGCTTTCAGCTTTGAGCTTTCAGCTTCAGTCTCTGAGATCTTCTGCGCCTGTTTATCGTGTTGCTTGAGCTGAAGGGCAATCTTTAAGACTTCGTCCATATGGCTCACCGGAATAAAGCTGAGTTTACGCTTGATATTCGCGGGGATTTCAGCCAGGTCTTTCTTGTTCTTTTCCGGTATGATTATCTTCGGGACTCCCGCCCTGAGGGCTGCCAGGGCCTTTTCCTTCAGCCCCCCCACAGGAAGGACCCTCCCCCGAAGGGTAATCTCTCCGGTCATGGCAACGTCTCTGCTCACAGGGCTTCCTCTCAGCGTGGAAACCAGTGCCGTGGCCATGGTAACACCAGCAGACGGCCCGTCCTTGGGAACTGCCCCGGCAGGCACATGTATGTGAATATCGGCATCCCGGTAAAAATCCTCCTTGATCCCGACGGTCTTTGCATGGGACCGTGCATAAGTGAGAGCAGCCCTTGCTGATTCCTGCATTACCTCACCTAGTTGGCCAGTCAGGGTCAGCTCGCCTTTGCCAGCCATTGTTGATGCCTCCACATAAAGCACCTCCCCGCCGGCTTCGGTCCAGGCAAGCCCCGTGGCCACCCCAACCTCATGGTATTCCTGCTCCAGCTCGGGAAGATATTTTGGAACACCCAAGTAGCGGTGGATGTTGGAACAGGTGATCGTAACCAGCCCCTTCTCTCCCTCGGCCACTTTACGGGCCACCTTGCGACACAATGTGGCGATCTCGCGCTCCAGGTTCCTGAGACCAGCCTCCAGTGTATACTGTGATATTACTCTCCGCACCGATTTCATGCCTATTTTTATCTGTTTTTCCGTAATTCCGTTCTCTTTGATTTGACGCGGGATCAAGAACTGTTGTGCGATAACGAGCTTTTCTTCTTCCGTGTATCCGGCCAGCTCGATGATTTCCATGCGATCCTTTAAGGCAGCGGGAATCGGATCGGCAAGGTTTGCCGTGGTGATGAACATAACCTTTGACAAATCAAAGGGCAAATTCAGATAGTGGTCGCTGAAACTGACGTTTTGCTCCGGGTCGAGGACCTCCAGCAGCGCGGCT
>JAUVJO010000129.1 GCA_030592345.1 Deltaproteobacteria bacterium | reverse complement strand
TGCAGGCAGTTGGGTTCCTCTATGCCCTCAATGCACTAGCAAGAGAGTGATTACAAATCCTTGTAGCTTTGGGTTATCAATTAGCACGCCGAAGGCGTACCATAACTTTAGGCATTTTAGGCACTTTAATATACTTTAGACACTTTTCGCCCAGCAATCCATCTATCCTATGGTACTGGATTCATTGGGCAAAAAATGGAAATTCCTATACTATGAACTTATACTTAGAACGGCCACAAATGGCATTTTTTGAAGTTCCTGAAATGAACTAAAGTGAGCTAAAGTGCCTAAAATTGCAAGATCAAAGACCACTTTTTTTATAATAATATCTTCAAGTCCTCAACTTTAGCTCACTTTAGACACTTTAGTGCACTTTAGGCACTTTCTTGTGGCAAAAGCTCCAATTATGGCCGTGCTGAGTATAGCTGCTTGCAGAGCTATAGACTTTCACATATTAAATTTCACAAGGCCAGTGTGAGGAGGCTGTATTGTAATACGCCGACGACCGATAACGCAGTGAAATTTAATATGTGAAAGTCTATAAGTTCAGCCCTTATGTGTTGTCCTCTATTCGTTGAAGCCCTTGACTTCCGCACGAAGGACATTGCGTAGGTTGCGCCGTGGCACCGGGCTCCTCCCACCGGGATTGGCAGTGATCGCACAAAAAAGCCCGATCAGCCCTCAGTCGCACCTGCTTATAATTTCCGCCCTCCACAGTGATCGCTTTTCCGTGGATCAACGCGTCGGCCATAATTTTGCGTGCCTGTTCAACAATACGCCCAAAAGTCGCTCTAGATACCTCCATCTGTCTGCCTGCCTCTGCATGAGACATGCCTAAAAAATCAGCAAGCCTTAACGCTTCGAGTTCATCCACAGTCAGTTGGATCTGCTCGAGGTCGCTCATGGGGATGCCCCGAGGTTTGAAATAACTTGCCTGCGGGTCAATTCTTACAAGGCGATCCTTTTGTGGCCGTACCATAATAACACCGTTATGAGCATATGCTAGAAACCTACACTAAGTATCCCCGCCCTGATTGTCAAGTCATAATATCGCCCAGGAGGCTGTTCGAGAATGGCTATTTTTCCCAATCTCTGCGTCAGGCTCAAATTGTAATCCTCGAAATACTCCAATGTATTCCTGCGGTTATAATTTTTGCCTTCCTTGACCTTGAAAAAAATATCTCATTCTCGGACAGCCTCCTGGGGTTTCATTTCCAATCGTTCAAATGATGTGCGAATTGCCGAAGGCTCAGGCTGCTAAACCGGTCGAAGTCGTTAAACATTTCCAGGCCGGGTATAAGTGCCTTTACTACGGGGATGTCCAGATCCCTCCTGGTCAGGTTCACATAGATCGGCTGGTAGCCGTTCATGACCAAAAGCCTTTCCAAAAGCCCCAAGTCGTGGTCGGCATCGCCTGACGCATAATCCGTAAGACTGTCGTGCTCGACTGCCTTGAGGCCATGGCCTGCCGGCACGGGACGGAACCAGGAGGTGTGGTACGGTAGTTCAGTCAGTGCCGAGACGACCGCCTTTTTCCCGTCCAGGTGGGCTGCGCACCCCTTGAGAATCTCTCCATTAGGGCCTTCAATGAAGGCCTTGTAGCATGGGATGCCAAACTCAGAAGTGATATTCAGGAACTTTATCTCAACCCCCGACTCCGTGCATTGCTTGAAGATCTCTCTGACCGGCCCGCAGTCAGATTTCAGCGAAAAACGCTTTTTTTCACAATAGGGCACGACCCTTTCCGCATCCCTTTCGATAACCTCGAGCAAGGCATGAAGCTTAGCCTCTTCAAGGGTATTTCCAGCGGCCAGCCCAGTTGAGGGCAGGCCACTCGTGAGGCAAATTTCATCCAGATTGCAGAACAGAAAAACCAATTGGACCGGCACATAGGCCGGATGTGACCCGTTCTCGTCCACTCTTTCAGCGCAAATCCAATACAGGGGCTGGTTTTGATATGGGACCTCAAGATGCATCTCATTTGGATCCAACACATCATGAGATGTCCTTCTCAAGTCGTCAAGTCGCGCTTTGACCAAGGCGTAGCCGTGCTTAAAATGAAGGGCCTTTTCAGAATCAAAGCTGGCAAAAGCCGAACACCTTTCAACGACCTCCATGAGACAAGATGCCCTTGACTCGTCAATATTGAGCCCCTTGCCGTAGCTCGTCTGAATGCCTGCTAGTTGCCAGTGATTTCTACCTGTTGCTACACTGACTTCCAGACGCCACGGTATCTCAACGGCACAAGGACTTAGGCTGGCCAGTGTTTTCGTTTCAGGACCGGCACTAAAGCCAACACGCTTTAGCCCTTCTGTAGCCATTGTCGCGATCTCTGTCGGACTTGGTATAAGCATGGTCCCTTTTTGGGGGCTTTTTGGCCCAGGTTGAGGAAACAGTCTCGTGATGGGCACTACCCGGCTGCGCCAGGCCTCCATGGCTACTTGTTCAAAGGGGATGGGAAGTCCCAAATCCTTTGGGGGCGGGATTGTCTTGTGTCCGTAGATCTTTTCAGAAAACAGCTCGAGCCATGGGGCGTTCTTGTCACGCTCTTTCTTCAAGGACCAGTTGATATAGATCAATGGTGTATGTTCTGCCAATTTTTTGATGTCCGTTCCACGGAATCTTTCTGTCAAGGCGTGCAATCTCTCATTGAGAATGCAGGCCTCATAGATGAGTGCCAACAGGTGCGGGTTGTCGTCCTTGCCCCTTTCTATTAATTGGCAAGTCAGGTTTGGCCCAAACGTTCCTGCCATTTGCAGGAGGTGTTTATGCATGAACTCATCGTTGGGATGTTCTCGGATGTATTCAAGTCCGTTTTCAAAATCGAAGTCCTCGACAGGCAGTGGGGCAAAGCATCCGGTGCCAGACTGCGTACTCAGGTGCTGGAGCTCGTATTTCATGATATGAGGGCGGGCATCAGGGGACTTGGCCTGGTTCATAGTACCTTTTCTCTTTCGTATTTCGTAGGCGTTCACAGCTTACATTTATGCCGTACGGAATTGTTTTGAAAGATGAACGTCGAACATATTAAAAGATGAACATCGAACATCGAACGTCGAATGAAAAAGGAATATCCAATACAGATTAAAAGATGAACGTCGATGTTCATCTTTTCAGTATCATAAGTCTGTTTCTTTATTTTTTTCCATTCAATATTTCACGCCTTGGCGTGATTGGACGTTCGATGTTCGATGTTCATCTTTTTCAGTAGACCATCCGTTGCAAAAATAACTTAGCGCTTATGCCCTGAACCGGTGAACGGTTACCATATTTCGGATAGAGCATAGCACTGATGTTGTCAACCGTGCGATGAACAAACCCCTATTCGTTCTCTGGGACTGATTGGTCGTTGACAAGTGGGCCTGGCGTTTGTTATCAAAGGGCCACTTCTGATTATGTGAGGACAGACTATGTTAGAGTTTCCAAAAACGTTTGAAAAATACGAGGCCCTGGTTTCCGAAGCTGATAAGATCTTCAATGCCGTGCGGGAGGCCCACAAGGATTGCGTTCGCTGCGAGACCCATTGTTGCGACTGCTGTTACGCCGTGTTTGATCTCACGCTTATCGAAGCGGTCTATATGAACTATCATTTCAACAAATCACTCACCAGGAAAGAGCGACGTCCGATCACCGGGCGGGCGGAAAAGGCTGATCGCAAGTATTATCAGATCAAACAGAAACTTAAGAAAATGTACATAGACAAAGGAAAACCTCCTGAGGAGGTCTTGTCCCAGTTGGCCCATGAAAGGGTGGCCTGTCCCCTTCTAAACGATGAGAAGCTATGCGATCTGTACGCCCGAAGGCCCATCACCTGCAGGGTCTATGGAATTCCCACGTCGATCGGGGGGAAACCCCATATCTGCGGGGCCTCTGGCTTCAAGGAGGGAACAGCCTATCCAACAGTGAACCTGGACGTTATGAATGACCGCCTCTTTGAACTATCTAAGGACCTCATTGACGAGGTTGGGGCGAAGCGTTCAAAGATCCATATGGGACTTGTGCCTGTTTCAGTGGCCTTGATGACCAGTTATGATGAGGAATACTTTCTGGCTTGATGTTATAGATTCTAAGATACACAAATTTGGAAACTCACGATTTTGGATTGGTAGATCCTTTAATCGTTGGCGAAGCGGGGCGGCATTTCGGTTTGGTCAAACGGTTGGGGTTGCGCAGCTCGGATCGGGAATCGGTATTCGTAGAGCGATTAAGGATAAATTCGCACAGCCAATAAAAGGTTTTCACGATCCGGTTGCTTATCAAAACGCCTAGAGGCCAACGCAACCGACCGACGACAGACGTAATCCCGCTTGCAGCGGGACGCAACCGAATACCTAATACCTACAAACAAGGCGGGACCACCGATTTTTACAGTTTCCAAATTTCTGATCTGAAAACCTGTAGGAGGAACCTAGATGCGTAACCTGTCGCCTGAAGAGGCGGAGAGAAAGAAGTTCATTTTTGACAGCATGTCCCCCCGACGGCAAAAGCACGTCCTTAAGAAAGAAGGCTACGAAGAGTGGGACCCTTTTATTGAGCCAAAAGAGCCCATTGATCTGCGTACCGGGAAAACAAAGCACACTGCCATTCAGTTGGCCAGGGAGTTCCTTGCCAACTGGGACGCGGAAGAATATAGTAACGAGTTCGGCCAAGGGGTCTGGGAGATCTGTGTAGGGCTTGTCAGTGACGACGATCGGTTCAAAGGGATGTACGAATTCTCCTGTTGGCACCGGGAGAAAGAAAGTGAGCTAAAGTGAGCTAAAGTGCCTAAAGTGAGTCCCGCTTTCAGCGGGATTAAGGACTTGAAAAAACAGTTTTATATTTAAAGAAAGAGAGGCCAGCCTTTAGCGGAATTAAGCAGTGCGCCTCCGGCTTAACATATTAAAAATAGGTAGAATACCTCAACTTTAGGCACTTTAGCTCACTTTAGTTCACTTTAGGCACTTAATATTTTCCACAAATACGGCGTAAACGATTTCAAGAAGATGCATCCCCCAAGTTCCGGATACGGCCAAGGCAACCATCTAAAATCATATATGTCCGGCCATTTCCTCTTTATTCATATCAACCTTCTAGCCCCGGTGGAGTCCCCGGATACTATTCCCGTTTCTGAAGCTACAATCCTTGCCCACCTGAAGAGCCATGGGTTCACAGGAGAGATCCTGGGAGATTTTGCTGATAGTCCCCTTACGCCCAGGGCTCTAGCAAAGGCCATCCACACGGACCAACCCCTTGCCATCGGTTTCACTGCATACCAGGAAAACATTGAGCAGATACGGCTCTGGGCCCGGTTTGCCAAGAGGTTATCCCCTGCCATCAAAATCATTATTGGAGGGCCCCAGGTTACGTTTATGCCTGCTGAAGGCATGAGGCACATGCCTGAAGTCGATTTTCTTTGCAGGGGCGAAGGGGAAGAGGTGATGTTGGCCCTTGCGCATGCCCTGAGCCAGGGAGTCGACATAGCTCATGTTCCGGGTCTTTGTTTTTTGCGGGAAGGTGAGGTGAAAGAAACCGGTCCGGCAACTGGCGCGGCAGACCTCGACACGTATGCCTCTCCGTATCTTATGGATGTGATCGACTTGAACCGTAAAGACCGGGTCGTGATGCTCACATCCAGGGGGTGCTCTTTTAACTGTGCCTTCTGTTACACCCCAAGGGCGAGTCAGAGGAGGGTTAGATTTTACTCCACAGAGCGGATTATAGATGAGATGAAATATCTCAAATCCAAAGGCATAAGGGCATTCTGGTTTGCTGACACCAATTTTTCATTTTCCCGTAAGCGCATGGTCACACTTCTTGAGGCCATCATCAAAGAGGTCCCTGACATTACTTTTTGGTGCCAGACGCGATGTGACCTTATCAACCGCGAACTGCTATCCTTGCTCAAGCGGGCCGGGGCCGATAATATTGCCTATGGGCTCGAGTCGGCTAACCCGGAAGTACTTGAAAAGATCAACAAACAGATTGACCTGGAGTGCCTTTCAGAGGTGATCCGCTTGACCCAGGAGGCAGGCATGAACGTGGAACTCTTCAGCATGTTCGGTCTTCCTGGAGAGACGTTTGAACAGGCACTCCGAACGCTGGCGTTTGTAAAGAAAAACCGTGTTGCCGTGGAAGGTAACTCCATATCGCAGCAGGCCCATCTTTTTTTTGGCACACCCATGAATGACGATCGGGAAGCTTACGGTATCCGCCCGTTTCAGCGCACTCGACCGGCTTACCTGAGTATATGCAGGGATTACGAAACCGACACAATGCCAGCCAAAGAGATCCGACGCATGAGTCTGATCTGGCGAGTGAACCGTAACGATTTTGCCGAAGACGTGCGAGCCGGAAGAAACCTTTTCCACAGGGCTCAATTGATCACACAAGATCTCAGTGCCCTGGCTGACCGGCCTGAGGCGACTTGTTTGCTGGCCCGTATTTACCTTGCCCTTGAAGAATACAAAGCCGCCCTGGATTGCATGAGACGATTGAGATATGATTTCCCGGAAAACCTGGTAGTGCAAGGGCTTCTCCAAGGCCCTTTTTTGTGCTTTAAGGTGAGTCAGCAGACAGCACGAGCAGGATTTAAGGTGATCTATGACTGCCAGGGTAAGATTGATGGCCGTCTCGCGCCTGCCACGTGCGGCAGGTTTCAGGAGGCTATTCTTGGCAATGGAATGCTCTTGCCGCAATTTGAAAGGCATGTTGAGGGGATGGCCCCTGGAGAATATGCACGGTTTGATATGACCTTTCCTGTTGGCTACGGCCAGAGAGAATTGGCTGGAAAGGTAGTCACATTCCGCGTTCACGTGCACCACACAATGGAGCCGGTGAGAGTCGAAAAATATGAAGACCTGGATGAGGAGGTGTTACGAAACGAATACCGCCTGGAAGACACAGAGGGTCTGCGGGAGCATAACATCAATCTGTATTATAAGCTCCTTCACGGGGCCAATATGCGCGGACTGCCTCGAGAGATGACGGACTCTCTCATGCTCATGAATCTTTACCTTAAATTGGGTTTTGTAGATCTGGCGACTGCAGTGGCCGAAAACCTCCCACAAGACCCCATGATGTTGAGCCACGCGGCCCACATACTTCGTATGAACGGCCAACCACATAAGGCATTGGAAGTTTTGGATAGAGTTGGAAAAGACGGAACGAGCGAGCAGTTGATCCGGGCACAAGCCCTTTTTGATTTGAACAGGCGGCAAGAAGCCGAAGCGATCACCCGAGACATGAACCTATTAAATAATGTTCAGCTCGAAGAACTTCGGGTGCGCCTTGCTGCTGAGCTGGCCCTTCATGTGGATACTTATCTCGAGAGGGAAGAGGCGTTGCTGGAGGCAAAGACGCAGGGTATGCTTTATACAGATGATCCATAATCTAAAACACATAATATACTCCACGGTCATTGAGGCCAACAGAAAAATGACCGCCGGTGAGGTCGAGAAGACCGTTGCTTTGGCCAGTGGCGTTGACAGAAAAACCGTAAAGCTTGCCATTAGAGATCTGGTTGGTCTCGGAAAGCTGACCTACACTTACCTTTACGGCACGAGCTTCCTGGAGCCATCCTTTGACAGGCCGGTGAAACTTTCCAAAAAGATAATAATCAAGCCTCCCAACAAGGCGTACAAACCACAACCCGGAGAATTGGTGGTCAACATTGCAGGTGGAGCTGCCTTTGGAAGCGGGGCCCATCCCACGACCTGCCTGTCCCTGAGAGCCTTGGATTCCGTGTTGAGTGATACGCGCTACATAGGACGAAAGGTATTTTCGAAGGGACTGGATGTCGGGACGGGTACAGGCATCCTGGCAATTGCATTGGCAAAGCTGGGTGTTCAGAAAGTGGTCGGCCTTGACATTGACCCGTGTGCAGTATCCGAGGCCGCCCATAATGTTTCACTAAATGGGCTTGCTCAACAAGTCACCATTACGAACACCGCATTGGAGGCGTTGGTTACAGATTTTTCTGTGATTGTGGCCAATCTGGCTTACCCAGCGCTCAGAAGGCTATCACCCCTTCTATCCGAAAAGATGGAACAAGACGGCGTCCTGGTTCTTTCGGGTTTCAAGGAGCCCGCATCTAAAGACCTTGGGGAAACCTATACAGGAGAAGGCCTCAGCTTGATCCGGGAAGAAACAGACCGCGAATGGGCCTGTCTTGTGTTACGCAAACAAGGATATACCTCGAAAGGCCACAAATAACGATTTTTCGCTGGCCATGAACACCAATAGCCGTGTTGCTCAGGCTTGCAATAGCCAGCTATAGACTTACACATATTAAATTTCACAGCGTTATCGGTCGTCGGCGT
>JAUVJO010000272.1 GCA_030592345.1 Deltaproteobacteria bacterium | reverse complement strand
GCCTTTTTCAATTTCTTCCCTCTCATATTTTAGACAGGATTAACAGGATGGACAGGATGTTTTTCACCACGAAGAACACGAAGATTTTCTTAGACGGGATTTACGGGATGAACAAGAGGAAAACCATCCAGTCAATCCTGATAATCCTGTCCAATATTCAATTCTCTGAGTTTACGCTTTACCTCTACTTTTCGCTCGCCAAAGTTAATCAGCAGACCAACGGGCTTACCGGTAGCCACGAGGCAGTTGACCAACTGCACCTCATGCGCTTTGACCAACTGGGTAACTGATTTCAGTTCTATTATGATATCACCAACAACAATATCGGCTATAAACTCTCCTACTACTTCTCCGTCATAATGAACCGTTATCGGACACTGCGACTCGGCCTCTATGCCCACCTTCTTTAGCTCAATCAACAAACATTTTTCATAGACGCTTTCCAGAAACCAAAACCCAGTTTATTGTAAACCCGATAAGCACACCCAATAATTTTTTCTGTAATTCCTTTATATTGCATTTGTTTCTGACTGGATCTACTGGATATTATTCTTATCCTGTCTATCCTGTTAATCCTGTCTGAAGTTTAATTGCATTACCAGCCTTTCCGCCTGGGTGCCATATTCGCAGGAAAGTACGCACCAGATTGAGCCAGTCTTCTCTCCCGTTCCCATCCATGGACACACCCAGCAAAGATGCAGCTCTTGCCATATAGGAAGAATAAAACATATCTCTTTGATGCGAAAAAAGGATCAGCGGCACAAGAGCAATGGTATAGGACTTTTTGGCTTTACGATAATTCATCCATAGCTTATTGTTCGAAAATAGGGCACGGGGCTTTCGTATCATACTTCCCAGAAAGCCCTTCGTTTCAAACCTGTCTTCCGGTTTGGATAAGTCAGAGTATTCAATCCAGTCATTAAAGACGACTTCCAATCTTTTTGACTCATAAAACCGGTAAAAATGATCCATCAAACCCACAATCTCAAACCACCACGCAACCAGATCACGTTCATAAAATTTTTGAAAATCCGGCTGTAACTTCTGCTCCAATGCTTCCCGATAATGCATGACGATCTTTTCACCGTCCGGCACGTCTGAAACGTACAGTGTATCCAAAGAATGTAACCTTTCCGAATACAAGTGATGGTAACGCCTGTTGAGCAGCAAAATAGAATCCCCCATAGCCAATTGCGCCTTGCCACACTCAATGACAAAATTTTCTTTTTTATGTTCAGGTGTTCCTTCTTCACACATGAAATATAGAGCCGGGATCAACATGCCTGCCCCGCGGTTACGGAACAGCCACGTGCCCTCAAAAAGGGGAATGTCCTCCGGCTTCCAATCTGGCATACATTGTGTAGGATCGTCTTCACCATGCGTGACCACATGACCCTGTTTAACCTCGTAATTCTCTATTTTTAGCGTAGCCTGATTTTCAAAATAGGCAAGAGGTTTCAGGCACAGATCGACCTGCTTCATTTTCAAATCCATTGCCAGTTTTTCTGCCAAAGCCTGTAAGGGAGCATGATATTTCCGGTATAACATTGCATATTTGAGCCTATTTCGCTCCTTCAGTACAATAGTGATGTCATAGTCATTGACAACATGTATTTCATCGCCACGAACTTCAACTGTGCCTTCCCCCCTGCCAAAGCCACCGCAGAGAAGGATAGAATGGACGTGATCACCAAGGAGTGAAAGGGTGTGGGAGTTGATATATTCCTGATCCTGGGCTATCTTGGCATCAACCTTCGGATTCTTATCTATCGTATAATGCATAGCTGAGTTTCACCACGGGGGCACCGCGGTTAAATAACTTCTGATTTAACAGGTCAGGCGGACAGCACCTGGGGGTTATGGAAGCGTGCACTTACTCTATCGAGTCTACTATCTCATCCAAAACCTTGGCGAAGTCCGGTGCAGAAGATTCGGTGACTCCCATTGAACTTATGTATTTGTGATGAGGGAAGGTGTCAATTTCCTTGTGATGCGGCGCCATGTCATATCTGAAGATAAGTTTTCCATGCCTGTCCTGGTAATGATAAGAATACTTATAACGTTCCATCTTCTCTTTCACATTTACAAATTCTATGAAATACAGGACTGATTCATCCGGAAAAGAGATTTCACCTTCTATGATTCCAATGTGTAGAGAACGTTTATCCCTTAGGATACGGGATTCAAAGATATAAGGACAATTTGCAATGTCAGATTCAACCTTTTGAAAATATTCCTCTATGAGCACAATTCGGGCTCCAAGAGATCATTGTAATCTCGTTGCAATTGCAGCAAGGTTTCATACTCACCTGCCCACCGGATAGACTGCAAATCATCACCCATTTTCCCTTCGTTGAATTTCTTATAAAAGCTTTCACTGTCCATTCCAGATCTCTTTTCTAGCTCTACCAATTTCTTTTTCGTTTTCGAGATGCCAAAACTTATGACTTTCCGTTCATTTTCCACTGCCGATCTGACCAAATTTATTACATTTTCAGCAGTCTGTGGTTGAATAATAATCCTCGCCATGATTAATCACCTCCAACTTGTTGTTCCTTGATTTTCATTATTATTATGTCGTCTGCGTGAGTCTGCGCCTGCCCCGTAGGCCAGAATGATCGTACCGGGGTGGGTCTGTGACTAATTCCTCGTTTTGAGTGGTAGAAGGGCGGCTAAACGCGGCTGCCAAAAAGGAGGGGCCGCCAAAATTCTTGAGCTGTCGCACGTTCCTTTCTCGCTCACTAGGGCTAGTTAAAGTCTGCCATGCCTTGTAGGCCACATACCTGGGACGCAAACAGTACTCCCGGCGAGCACCGTCGCAGAAGTTGACCAAATCTTTACTACTCAACTCGGGAGTGCTAACCACACAATTGTGGTATCCCGTAGCGGTAACCCATTTGGAAAAATCTTTTGTTGTCAAATATCCGTTCTCTTCTGCCCAGCGGTAAGCATCTGTGCCCGGGTAAACCATCATAGGGAAAAACTGCATCGTGTCGCTATTGAGTCTCTTCGCAAAAGTAAGGGTTTCTTCCATTGTTTTTCTGGTTTCTCCAGGGCTTCCCACTACCATACAGCCGTGAACGAGCAAGCCCGCTCTTTGCGCGTTTTCCGCAAAGCGGATTGAATGTTCAAGGGTAATCTCTTTTTTGATATTATTCAGAATCTTCTGGTTGCCGCTTTCAAAACCCACAATCAGAAAACGGCACCCTGCCTTTTTCATGGCCTTCATCGTCTCGTATCTCAAAGTCGCCCTTACATTGGCATACCATGAAACCTTCAGGTTTCTTTTTACTATTAGCTCGCAAATTTCTATAACCCGCCTCTGATCTGCACTGAAAGTGTCATCTTCAAAACCGATATCCTTTACTTCGGGCAGCTCCTTGCTTACGTATTCCATCTCAGCGACGACATTTTCAGCACTTCTTGCCCGGAATTTTCTTCCATGAAGCAATTGCGGCCAACTGCACCATACACAGCGATTGGGACAACCCCGGCCTGAGATGAGATGGACGTAAGGATATTATGCCCCTCCAAAGAAATAATTTTTTACATTCAAGTACTTTTTGTAGACTCGACTCACAAATGGCAATGCATCCAGATCTTCAATAGGCTCCCTGTCAGGATTATGGAGTATTTCCCCATTCCACCTATAAGATATCCCCTCAATATTCTCCAACCAACATTCATCCCCTTGGCTTTGATCTTCAAGCTTTCCCTGCTCCGCCCGCCCTGCCTGCCCCGTAGGTACCGAGTATCGTACTGGGGTGGAATACGAAGTCCATTCCTCTGGGGCGGATCGGTTTCTCCGGCTTCCGTCTTCTGTCCTCTGCTCTCCGCCCTCTGTATCTATCATCCCAGCATTTGTTTTATTAGTATTCATCCCAGCATTATCACTTATTCCAGCATTTGTTTTATTAGTATTTATCCCTAAATCCCATATATCTATTACAATTATCAAATAACCAATAACGATTAACAAATAACTACCTCCCCGTCCCCCTCACCACCACCCACGCAGTCTTAAACAATATCTTAAAATCAAGCCACAGACTCCACTCATCAATATATTTCATGTCGAGGCGCATCCACTCGTCAAAATCATTGATCTCATTTCTTCCGTTCACCTGCCATAAACAGGTGATCCCCGGTTTCACGGAAAGCTTTCTCCGATGCCACCCTTCGTATTTTTCCACCTCTGTCTGAAGTGGCGGCCTCGGCCCCACTAAGGACATATCGCCCTTTAGCACACTCCAGAGCTGTGGCAGCTCATCAATGCTGAATTTGCGCAGCCACTTTCCCACACGGGTAATACGCGGATCATTACTCATCTTGAATGCAGTGCCACTCATCTCGTTATTGACAATGAGCTTTTCTTTAACATTATCTGCGTTTTCCACCATGGTACGAAACTTGTAGCTGACCAGTGGCCGTTTGTTGAGTCCCAGCACTTTCCATCGGTAAAAGACAGGCCCCGGAGATTCTCGCTTAATAAGCATGGCAATTGGTCCAAATATCGGAACCAATAACACAAATGAGACAAATGAAACGATTATGTCCATGACTCTCTTTAAGGTGATCTCGAAATCGTCACGTTCCACTGAAGAAAACTTGATGATGGGCAGTCCATGAATCATATCAGTATTGGCTTTTGAAATAAGGTTTTTAAAAAAGGGTGAAACAATCCGCACCGGAACCCCCTCCTCATCACATATAGCCATAACATCCTCCACAGCTCCCAGATGTTTTGCAGGCAGCGCAACAACCAGTTCATCTATAGGGTTGTAATGAAGTAACTCACGAAGATCATCGGTATGCCCCACCAGCTTATACCCAAACCGCTC